>JAISDD010000033.1 GCA_031265005.1 Syntrophomonadaceae bacterium
CATAACCGCCAGCTTAACTCAACCGTAAGCCTTATTATGGCAATTAGCGGAATTGATATAATTATACCCCATATGCCCCATAAATCACCGCCTATCAATAAGGCTAAGACAATTACCAACGGGTGTAAGCGTAATTTATCCCCGATAATTTTAGGGCTTAAAATATTGCTTTCCAATTGTTGAATAATAATGATGATAATCAACATGTAAATTCCTGAACGAAAAGATTCGGAAGCGGCAATACCTAATACCGGTATACAGCCTATGATTATTCCTAAATATGGTACCAACTCCGATAATCCCATTATTAAGCCGACTATAAACGGGAAATTGACTCCGATGACAGCCGCCGCTATTCCTGAAAATATTCCCACTATTGAAGCGACTAAAAGATGGCCCTGGAGGTAGGATATCAATATCCGGTCGATCTCGGTAAGTAATTCGTCCGCTATTTTCCGGCCTTTAGGAGAAAGGAGCTTAAAAAATGATTCTTTGAGCTTTTCCCAATCGTTGATAAGGTAAAAAGCTATTATAGGTGATAAGATAATTAAAAAAACTTTGCTCAGCAAAGCATAAACGCTTAATAGTAAAAAATTAAACTGCTCGTAAACAAAGTTTTCTATATGGGAGATATTATTGTTAATTATATCTGTGATTTGATGGTTTATATTCATTTCTTCTACATTATGCACTAAGATTTGCATTTGTCCGGCATATAAAGGCAGAACTTGCGCCAAAGCTAATAATTCAGTGCTTAAAAGCGGAAAGAGAAGGAACAAACCCAGTGAAATAACAGAAAAAACAATGAAGTAAATAAGCAAAATAGACCAAGGGCGTTTAATACCTTTTTTTTCTAAAAACCGCGCCGGGCGAAAAAAAAGGTAAGCTATAAACGCCGCTAAAAAAAAGCAAAACAGGATGCTTTTAATTTTATAAGCAAACACAATAACGCCCAATAAAAGCATAAACAAGATTGAATATCGTATAATTTTACGGGCAATAAGAGGCATTTATTTCAATTTTCTCCCTGCGGCGGCGATCTCTTTACCTAAAAAGATTAAAGACGAACTCAATAAATTTTGTTTATATCGCCGAAAGCAGGGAATTTCTTGACCTTTAAACTTGTATACACTGTAAGTTGCGCCTAAAATAAGGCCGCCTAAAAAATATTTACCAAAACGCATAATCTTACTCTCCTTATCCAAACATTTCATGATTTCTTAAAATACTAACCAAACTGCCGTTTTCAGATACTTCATACATATTGATCTGTTCTTTGCTGTAATGGAACTCGACGAAACAATTCCAGCAATAATATTGGTCTGAGCCTATTTTTCCGAGCTGGATACTTTTGCAATTAGGACAGCGTAATGTCACGATTTTTCCCTTCTTTCCGGCGCGGCTAAAGCACTGAACGGATTTAACCAGCTTATTTTTTCCAGGGGGATTTCCACCCGGCCGCTGATAAAATCAGGAATTGTTCCGGCTGATATTTCAACCCCCCAGACACATTTGCCGTTTTGCGTTAATAAAAAATCACTAACCCAGCCCAATTCCTTTCCGCTTTGGTCAAAAACCATATCGCCGATTTTTTTATCATATACCGAAAATTCTTCCCCATATGAATAAGATTTAAGCTTACCGAGATCGTTTATTACCATAGATTCCGAAGTGAGCTGAAAATCCTCATGGGCGATCATTTTCGATCCTTGTCCGTTGATTTCCAGGACGATATAAAGGATTTGAAAATCGTCTCCCAGCACGACATGGTCTATTTTCCCAATGATTTCCGCGTTAGGCTGATAAAAAACCGGTAAATTTTTCAGGCTGTTTAACCGCAAAACTTTTCCTCCTTCAGCTATATTTTATTGTTTCCGGATTAAAGTAAAATAATTCTTGATAGCTGAAAAGGGATTTGTGAAACGTACACTCGCGTACCATACTTGCATAAGCGTAAAATAGACGAATAGATGTTTATGATGAAATATCTTTCTTTTATGGTGAAATAAAAATGGACAGAACTCGTATAATTTATCAAACAGGGTAATGAACCTGCTTTTGATAAAGTTGTCCGCCGATGCGTTCCTCCCGCATTTTACCAGATGGAATCTTATGGCGCGATACCTTGCTGGCAATATCTTGACAAGGGAAAAAAGAACATTTAATGTTGTCAATATGAGATTAAATACTATTATTCAGGGCGAATGTATTGAAGAACTGAAAAAATTCCCTGAGAATTCCATAGATTTAATATTTGCGGACCCACCGTATAACATGCAGTTAAAGAACGCGCTGTATAGGCCAAATAACACAAAAGTAGACGGCGTTGACGATGATTGGGATAAATTTATATCCTTTTCGGAATATGATGATTTCTGCAAGGAATGGCTTAAAGAGTGCCGCCGAGTTCTAAAAGACACAGGCAGTATCTGGGTTATCGGCAGCTACCATAACATTTTCCGTGTGGGCAATATTATGCTTAATCTGGGTTTTTGGATTTTAAATGACGTAACATGGTATAAAACAAATCCAATGCCTAATTTCTTAGGAACGCGCTTTACGAACGCGACCGAGACGCTTTTGTGGTGTTCAAAAGGGGAGAATTATAAAAAATATACATTTAATCACAAACTGATGAAAAAATACAACGGCGGTAAACAGATGACCTCAGTTTGGCGGATTGGATTATGCGTTGGCGACGAACGGTTAAAGAAGGAGGACGGCAAAAAAGCACATTCGACCCAAAAACCGGAAGAATTACTCAAGCGGGTCATATTATCCACTACAAAACAAGATGATATCGTTTTAGACCCGTTTTTTGGAACAGGTACGACAGGAGCAGTCGCCAAGAAATTACGGCGTAATTTTATCGGAATAGAAAAAGAA
>JAISDD010000062.1 GCA_031265005.1 Syntrophomonadaceae bacterium
GTATAACAGTATACGGAAAAACTAAAACTCCGCGTAAAGGCAGCATTGGTATTTCTTTTAATTCACCATACATAGTAACTGTCCTCCTAAGTGCATTTATTGTACTATATGACACATATCAGCGCAATAAGTTGTTTAGATAAATCGGTTATAAAACTTGCGTTTTATTATATTATAAGCTTTGAATTTGAAAATATTTTTTTATTATTCCCCACCGCGTTCACATACACCAAGAAAAAAATCCCACTAAAAAAGGCAGCTGCCACTGCCTTTCTTTTCTTCCAATGTTTTTCAAATGCAATTTTCCGTATTTTCCAGCCTGAAAAAATCAATTGATTTTTCTGCGCGCTTCCATAGTGACCAGCAGCGGTTTTTCTTTTTTCAGGACCACTTCTTTAGTAATCAGCACTTTGGTAACATCAATGCGCGAGGGAATATCATACATAACTTCCAGCATAATATCTTCCAGTATGGCCCTCAAGCCGCGAGCTCCCGTATTTCTCCTCAAAGCTTCCTCAGAGACAGCAAATAAAGCGTCTTCGGTAAACTCAAGGTCTACTCCATCTAAGCTGAAAAGCTTTTTGTATTGCTTTACCAAAGCGTTCTTAGGCTCGGTCAAAATTTTGACCAGCGCTTCAACATTTAACGTATTCAAAGTTACTACTATCGGAACTCTTCCTACAAATTCCGGAATCAAACCAAATCTCAGCAAGTCCTGCGGCAATACCATGTTCAAAATTTCGCCGATCTTTTTTTCTTCCTTGCCTTGAATCTCAGCTCCAAATCCCATGATCTTTTGTCTGACCCTGCTCTGTATTATTTTGTCAATACCTTCAAAAGCTCCTCCGCAAATAAAAAGAATATTACTGGTATCGATCTGTATAAATTCCTGATGCGGATGTTTTCTGCCGCCTTGGGGCGGAACGCTGGCTACAGTTCCTTCTAATATTTTTAATAACGCCTGTTGAACTCCTTCGCCGGAAACATCTCTGGTTATACTCGGATTATCGGTCTTTCTGGCAATTTTATCGATTTCGTCAATATAAACCATGCCTTTTTCCGCTTTTTCAATATCAAAATCCGCGGCTTGAATGAGTTTAAGAAGGATATTTTCGACGTCTTCCCCCACATAACCGGCTTCAGTCAAAGAAGTAGCGTCAGCAATAGCAAACGGTACATTCAAAATTTTGGCTAAGGTTTGCGCTAAAAGAGTCTTCCCGCTGCCAGTTGGCCCCAGCATCATTATATTAGATTTTTGAAGCTCTACATCATCTGCTTTCAACCCTACGTTAATCCGTTTATAATGATTATAAACCGCCACTGAAAGGGATTGTTTGGCTTTTTCCTGACCGATTACGTAATCGTCCAGTATGCGTTTTATTTCACGCGGTTTCGGTATTTCCCCCAACTCAAACCCAAAATCATCCGCGATCTCTTCTTCTATAATCTCATTGCATAGTTCAATACATTCGTCACAAATGTAGACCCCCGGTCCAGCAACCAATTTTTTTACCTGTTCTTGAGTTTTGCCGCAAAAAGAACATTTAAGCTGTCCTTTTTCATCGCCGTATTTGTGCATAATCTCACCTCTTTAGCATCAGACTATTTCTTTTTATTGTTCTTGTTGACCTGTCCCATAACTTCATCAATTATGCCATATTCTTTGGCTTCTTCCGCCGACATATAAAAATCTCTTTCAGTATCGGATTGTATTTTAGACAATTTTTGTCCGGTCCTTTCAGACAGGATTTTATTGATAGATTCCCTGACTTTCAAAATATGCTTAGCGTGTATTTCAATATCCGTCGCCTGGCCTTGTGTTCCTCCTGACGGCTGATGGATCATAACCTCGGCGTTAGGCAGGGCAAAACGCTTGCCTTTCTGCCCCGCCGCCAGCAGGAAAGAACCCATACTGGCCGCTAAACCCACGCATATGGTTGATATATCCGATTTCACATGCTGCATAGTGTCATAGATAGCCATACCCGCACTAACCGACCCGCCGGGACTGTTAATGTATAATGAAATATCTTTATCCGGGTCTTCAGCTTCCAAAAACAACAACTGGGCGATTACCAAATTCGCTACCCCATCGTCAATAGCGCTGCCTAAAAAAACAATACGGTCTTTTAATAAACGGGAGTATATATCATAAGATCTTTCTCCGCGATTTGTTTGCTCAACGACCATTGGGACTAAATATGACATCATAAGTTTTTGCTCCTTTGCCTGTAATTATCGATATTTTTTACTTGATACCCTATATATTATTCAGAACTCTTCATTTCTGTCTCAACTAATGTTTCGCCGGTTTTAACATCCGGCTCCAACGCCCCTTCTTCGCTGGGGATTTCTTCCTCAGTTACTACAGCGTTTTCCACTAAATAATCGATAGCTTTATTAATACAGATACTCATCCGAACGTTATCCGTACTGGAAGCCAGTATTTCCTTGGCTGTATCAGCGGGAATATTAGCTTCTCCCGCAATATCATTAACATATTTCTCTAATTCTTCATCATCTGCTTCAAAACCTTTTTCTTCCGCAATCTTTTCCAGCATAAAATCGGTTCGTACATTCAACTCCGCTTCCGGCCAGACATTTTTATAAAACTCTTCTTCCGAGCTGTTGCTGAATTCAAAATACTGCTCTAAAGTAATGCCTTGCAGAGCCATAGATTGCTGTAATTGCTGGAGCATTTTTTTTGTACGCTCGTCGACCACCGCGTCAGGAAGAATCATTTCGCAATCGTCAACCGCTTTTTTTAGAACTTCGCTTTTAATCATTTCCCGCTTTCTGGCGGTTAGCTGCTGTTCCGCTTTTTCACGGACATCGGCTCTCATTTCCTCCAGGGTATCGAATTCGCTTACTTCCTGGGCAAACTCATCATTCAATTCTCTGAGTTGTTTATGTTCGATTTTATTGAGCGTCACTTTAAAAACAGCTTTTTTATCCGCTAATTCTTGGTTATGGTATTTAGGCGGAAAATAAACTTCCAAATCTTTCTTTTCGCCTTTGCGCAGCCCTATTAATTGGTCTTCGAACCCCGGTATAAATGAATTGGAGCCCAATACTAAAGTGTAACCATCAGCTTTTCCGCCCTCAAAAGGCTCATCGTTCACAAAACCTTCAAAATCTATATTCACCTTATCGTTATATTCCGCCGGCTCATCTTCCGCTCTTTCCGCCAAAAGCGCGTATCTGCCCTGTATATCGTTCAACGCGTTCTCAATATCTCCCTCCAGTAATTCCAGTTTAGGGATGGTGACATCGATTTCTTCAATTTTGCCCAAAGTAACTTCCGGTTTGACAGGTACTCTGGCACTGAAACTAAAAGTCTTGTCAATAATATCATCTTCTGGAAAATCAAATTCCGGCTGAGCGATAGGAGTTATATCCAATTGGGTCAAGGCTTTTTCATATGCGTCAGGCACAATCACTTCTAAAGCGTCACTGTAAAAAATTTCTTTCCCGTAATGAGCGGTCAGTATCGCCCGGGGGGCTTTTCCTTTACGAAATCCGGGAACATTCAGTTTTTTTACAATTTTTTTGTAAGCCTGATTCATGCCCTGCTCAACAGCAGTTTCGTCCACCGTTATCTCTATGTAAGCCTCGCTATTTTCAACCTTCATTAATTTAGCTTCCATGATGATCCTCCTAAAAATTAATATTGCCAATCGTTCATTAACTGCCGCCGCGCCATCCGTAAATTATTAACTTCTACTTATCGTATTCATAAGGACAAACGAAATTCAAACCAGCGGCAGGCCCTTTAAAAATAAAGCGGCATATTTTTTCGCTGGTATACCTGTCAGCAAAATACTATCCTCACGCCCAAATCAATACTCTCTGGATTTTTCCCCATATTCTTTAATATTATAAATTATAAAAAAACATAAACCCCGGCAAAACGGCCGAGGTATAAATTCACTGGAGCGGAAGACGAGATTCGAACTCGCGACCCTCGCCTTGGCAAGGCGATGCTCTACCACTGAGCCACTTCCGCGCGAGATTGTTCTTACTTTTAGAATGATATTAATTATCTCTATGAAAGTCAAGTGGTAAAGTGAAATTCTATTAATAAAAATATTAAAATTTTTCTAAACATAATTTTTTAGAGTTAACAAATCTTGCCAAAAGTATTTGCCATTTTATACCTAATTTAGTATATCCGTTCTCCTAATATTTATTACCGTCATTCGTGCCAATTCATCAAGGAAGATACTTCCTGGGTTTTGAGGTAGCAGCTGCCGGGGGCTATCGCTTTTAACTCCAAAAAAGCGTTACGCGCTCTATCAATTTGATTATTTTTATAATATATTTTACCTAAAAAATATAAGCTGTCGTCATAATAATTGGAATCCGGGAACTCGTACAAATACATATTATAATATTTTTCGGCCGCGTCATAATCCCCGCTCAAATAATTAACACGCGCTAAATAATAAAGAGCTTCCCGGTTTAAATAGTCCGCCGATTTTAAAGCCACTACCGACTGTAAATTTTCTTTGGCCAAATCCCATTTCCGGTTCCTGTACGCCTGCATCCCCTTATAATACAATGTCTCCTTCTCGGCCCAAGAAATATTATCATACCGCGCGGCTTCCGTCACTGAAACAGCCGCGGGAACTGTTCTATAAACCGCAGCGGACATCACCTCAAGCGCTTCTTTTGTATCTCTGTCTTCATACGGATAATTCCCAAACTTAGACTTCCCGTCTTCGTTTTCATCCCCCGCCGCGGTGTCAGCGCTTGACGTCCAGGCGCCTGACGGCTGAAAATTTTCATTCGCAGCTGCGGCTTCGGCTTTCAAATCAGCGTTACTATTTTCTGTTGCTGCCGGCGGCGCGGTTTTTAACCTTGAATCAACCACGGAAAACTTACCGGTAAAAGAATCTTTATATTGAAAAAGCAGCGCAAAGCCTAATAAACAAACGGCTACTACGAGCTTTTTATGATTTTTACGATAAGAAGCATCGGGACTACCCGAAAAATCCTGGCTTTTCTCCAATATTTCATATTCTGCTTCTTCTGTTAAAACAGGCTCGGCAAAGGTCCCCAAATAATCCATTAACAAAGGATTGGCCCTATCTATCTCCAAGCCTTTTCTCCAAACTTTGAACGCGTTACTTTCATCGCCGCAAGCCAGATAACTTATCCCTAACAGCTGATAAACCGCGATGATCCCTTCCTTTTCTTCCAGCAGAGCTTTTAAAATAACCAGCGCTTGCTCATAATTTTTATTCTCGATGTATTCCACGGATAATGTGAACCTTTTCAGCCACGCTTGAAAAGCCGGGCTGTAAAATTCCGTTAAACGCATATGGGCTTTAACATTGCCCGGGTCCATGTTTAAAGTTTTTTTCCATAATGCTTCCGCTTTATGAAAATCCCCTATGACAAATTCACAATGCGCTTCATGATTGAAAAACCTGACGTCTTCAACCTCAGCGGCATCAGTTAATCTTTCCAAAGCCCTGCTAATCTCATGTCCCTTAATCAGATCTTTGATACTGCTGATCATACCGATATTTCTTCCCGCAATATTTTCCATATCGCAACATTCCTTCCAATATATGTTATTATTTATTTCTGCGCGGGGCTCATGATATCCTGCTTATGCTTGGGGATTTTTTCCTTGAATTTTTTCGTTGTTTTCTCATATTTTTTAATAATGCTACAGCGGGGGGTGGTTACATGCTTTACAGCAGCAGGTTTTTATATTTGCACGACCCGCCTTTAAGCGGCCCTGACGTAAAATCACTGCAAGAGCGGCTTAAACAGCAAGGTTTTTATAACTGTACCCCGGATGGAATTTTTGGAAAAAGCACCGCCGAGGCCCTCAGGGAATTTCAAAAAGTACGCCTGTTAACCGTTGACGGGGTGAGCGACCCTTCAGTATGGTCTGAATTGGAGTTATTTTCCGGTTACGCGAAAGACCTCCGCGCAGCCGGGAAAGCCTTGCCCCGCATAACTGTCGATATAGATAAAAGAAAACTATGTTACGCTTCGGCGGATAATAATAAGACCTATGCCGTCGGAGTAGGAAGAGCGCGCACTCCCAGCCCTCTCGGTCATTGGACTATTATCGAAAAAGCGCCGGACCCTGGCGGTCCTTTCGGGTCATGCTGGATGCGTTTAAGCGTACCCTGGGGAGGCTATGGCATTCATGGCACCGACAATCCGCAATCGATCGGCAAAGCTTACAGCCACGGCTGTATTCGCTTACAAAACCCCGACGCTCTCGAACTTTATAATATGACCCCCATAGGTACTCACGCAACTATCATAGGAAAATCTTACAACGGCAAAGTTTTGGGCAAAGGGGATGCAGGCGCCGCCGTTCGGTATCTTCAGCGTTCTTTAAAAACCCTCGGTTATTATAAATATCATATTGACGGTAAATTTAACGGCAAAACCGAAAGAGCGGTCAGGGATTTTCAAAAAAATTCCGGCATAAACCCTGATGGCCTGGTAGGAAATCAGACTTACATTGCTTTACAGAAAGCTTTAGCTATAAAACGCGGAGAGATCAGGCCTTGAGCGGTAAATGCCCGCCCGGCGGGTAAAAGGGAATTATATCAGCGGACCAGTACGTCCACCTCTTCTTCCCCGGCGGCGTCTTCAATGGAAATTATTATTTTCTGCGGCAAACAAATGATAGGATTATATTTGTGACTGATCCACCCCTGATGAACACAAAGTTTATCCGGGCATTGGGCTGACAGCATCCTCGCTTTCCCGCCTTCGATTTCTACTACGTATTCACCGGCCATCCCCGTAAAATACAGTTGTTTTTTTTCCTGCCCTTCTCCCGCGGGCAGCAGCGTTTCATAAATGATCACGTTTTCCTGCTTGATAATCAGTCTTCTGGGGGGCGAGGACGCCGCGTCCGATATCATCATCCTGTTATTAGCCCAGATTAACAGTAAAGAGGCGCTTAAAAGCAGCATCAAAAATACCGGTATCCACTTTTTGTTCATTTTAAATTCCATGTTTTTTCTTTATATTCACTGACATAAAACAAAAACGACCTTACGCAAAAACCTATGATCATTCCGGTAATGACGCCGGCCAGCGCTAAGACCGGCGCGTAATAAAATATTTTTGTACTTTTGATTACAACGGCCGCCACCATTATCTGTCCGAAATTATGCCCCAGCGCGCCTATAATACTGACAATAATAATATTGATTTTAAAACGGCTGCCGTATAAGAGTACGCTCATAAGGCAAAAACTGAGAAATGAGCCGGTCACGCTGTATAAAAAAGCGGAAAAAGAACCGAATACCCAAGCCGTCATAAAGCATTTCAAAAGCACTAGAGCCAAAGCCTGACGAAAAGTTAAAAGATACATTCCGGCTAAAATCACCAGGTTCGCTAACCCCAGCTTTATCCCCGGTATGGTAAAACTGAGCGGCAGCAGCCTCTCCAAATAACTCAGCACCATGGACAGCCCGACCAGCATAGCAATAAAAACCATTTTACGGGTACGCTGATAAGGATCGTCAGTTGAAAACGCATCCGGTTTACGTACGTTGATCATGATAACATTTCCTTTCCGCTCCAGCAGCCGCCCGTGTACATCGCCATGTCCCACAACTTCTATAAAAACTCAGCCGCGTCAGTGTTAATAGTAATCAGGCAGCGCTATAATTATGAGCAATACCGCGGACATTAAGGCCAAAGCGGTATAATCAGCGCGTTTCATAAACATTTTCCGCAACCCGGTCCGTTCCGCCCCGCTTTGATAGCACCGGCACAGCATAGCGGTACTCAGCGTTTCAGAACGCTGCCAGGCCCGTATGAATAAGGGCGCCAGTAAACTTACCATAGCCTGAACGCGCTGCGTTATATTGCCGCTGTCGATGTAAGCGCCCCGCGCTTTTTGCGCGTTTAATATCCTGTAAGATTCCTCCGCCATTATCGGAACAAAACGCATGGAAATCGACATGATCAAAGCCACTTCCTGCGGAGAAACCTTAATGTAACGAAGCGGATACAGCAGTTTACTCATACCTTCCATCAGCTGCAAAGGCGAAGTAGTAAACGTAAGCCAGGAAGTGCCGGCTATGAACAAAATAAAAGACAGGAGAACTTGCGCCCCCTTGTATATCCCTTCTTTTGACAAACTCAGCCACCCCCACTGAACCCATGACGCGCCGGGCGTCATAAAAGCGCACAAGACAGCGGTGAAGGCGATCATAACAATGAACCCTCTCATACCGCGCAGCAGCATACTAGGCTTGATTTTAGCCGCGGTTACGGCTCCCGCCAGTGTGAGCGCCGCCAAACCATATGACAAGATATCGGAAGCGCATATTAAAGCTATCACATAACATACCGCCAGTATTATTTTCACGCGCGGATCAAGCCGGTGCGCGATGGAATCTCCCGGGATATACAACCCCATGGTAATGTCCTGCAACATATAAATTCTCTCTTTAACCGCCTTTTTTTACTATCAGGCCCTTTTTTCTTTTCGTTTATTATACAAGTCCAGTATCTGCGCCGCCGCTTCGTTAACCAGCATAGTTCCTCTATTTACCGGCACCCCCCGCGCTGATAACTCTTGAAATAGTTGGGTTATTACGGGTTTGGGCAATTCATCATCAGGGGCGCCGGCCAAGATTTTACTTAACTGGCCTTCCCGGTGAATTTTCCCTTCTTTCATCATGATCACCCGGTCGGTCACGGCGCCCACGTTTTCCAGGTCATGAGTAACAATGACCAAAGCGATTCCCCGCGCCTGCTGATACGCGCGCATCCTCTCCATGATCAGCTGCCCGCCTTGAGGATCCAGCCCCACAGTAGGTTCATCAAGAAGCAGTATTTTAGGCTGCATAGCTATGATGCCGGCCAAAGAAACCCGGCGCTTTTCCCCTGTTGACAAGCGCTGCGGCGAATAGTCCTTTATTTTTTGCTCCAATCCCACGAAAAACAAAGCTTCTTCCGTCCGCTCATTGATTTGGGACGCTGTAAGGCCCATATTTTTCGGTCCAAAAGCAATATCTTCCGCTACCGTTTTATGAAAAAGCTGGTATTCCGGAAACTGAAAAGCTATGCCGATTTGAAAACGAACTTGCCGTATATTTTTCTTATCCTGCCAAATGTCTTGGCCTTTAAAATAAATCTGTCCCCGCTCCGGCTTCAGCAAGCCGTTCATATGCTGGAGCAAAGTCGATTTTCCGGAACCGTTGGAACCGGTAACTATGACGGTTTCTTCAGGGCGAAGCTGAAAAGACACTCCGTCCAGAGCCGCTTTAGCCCAAGGCGTGCCATAACTATATGTATGGTAAACATCGTTCAGCCGTAAAATGCTTTCTGTGTCCGGCATCACCCGCTATTCTCCCGCCAGCATCCGGCTAATAATTTCCGCGCAGTTTTTCACGCCGTACACTTCCGCGGGGACCGGACAGCCCGCTTCAGCCAGCGTATACATCAAAGCTTGCAGCGGAGGCGGTTCCAGCCCGTATTCTCTCAGTTTATCAACTTTGCTGAAAATTTCCGCCGCGCTCCCGTCTAAAACAATGCGCCCTTTATCTAAAACCAAGACCCGGTCGGCCAAAAGAGCCTCGTCCATATGATGCGTGATCATAAAAATCGTTAAATTGTACTTCCGGCCCGCGCTTAGCAGCACTTGAAGCCATTCTTGCCGTATGACCGGGTCTAACATGGCGGTGGCCTCATCTAAAACTATTCCTTGCGGGCGTAACGCTAAAACCTCAGCCAGCACTACTCGCTGCTTCTCTCCTCCGGACAAGGTATGCGCGGATTGCGTACGCAAATCATATATGCCCGCCATACGCAGCGCTTCATCCGAACGTTTTCTGATCTCTTCGGGCGCAACGCCGATATTGCCCAGCCCGAAAGCAACTTCTTCCTCTACATTAGACCCTATCATCTGGTCGTCAGGATTCTGAAATATCAATCCCACCCTTTGGCGTATCAGGTTCGTATACTGCGGGTCGCGGCTGTCCATTCCCTCTATCAGCACCCGTCCCGAGGAAGGAAGCAGTAAAGCGTTAAGATGCCTAGCCAAGGTCGATTTTCCGGAAGCGTTCGGCCCGATAAGCGCTACAACGCTCCCCGGACTGATATGTAAACTGATACCGTTCAGCACCGGAACATTTTCGTCCGGATAAGTGAATACCAGTTCGTCAATCGTAAACACTCGGCCTGTCCCTCCTGTTGTTAGTTGCTTCTAACTCATAATATAGCAACGCCTCCCTCTTTGTCAATAATAATCGCCTTTGTGCGATCTTGGAGATTGCATACACCGGCCCCATATTGTACAATATGTATGTAAACATAGTAAACGATACCGTATCTGCACGCGGCGCCATCACTGAGCGGCGCTTTTGCGTTAAAACAACCGCCGTTACGGGATAAGGAATATTTCATGACGTTTCATAAATTTTTATGTTTTTTTACCATAGGATTAGCTTTATTCGTTAGCGGCTGCGGCGGTAATGATACTTCTTCTGAAAAAGAAGAACTTCATACCTACAGGCAAAGTGGATTATTAGGCACTGCCGTCACGATCTCGCTTTACGGCGAAGAAGCCGGGGCTTTGGCTCAGGAATGTTTTGACGCTATCGAAGATATCGACCGGCGCATGTCGGCCAGCCGCC
>JAISDD010000076.1 GCA_031265005.1 Syntrophomonadaceae bacterium
TGGATAAACGTCCCGATTTAGTGTATTGCGGACGCACTTTATTCGGCTCCAGACCACCTAAAGGGCAAGAAATGGAAGACCATTATTTCGGAGCTATAAAGCCAAGAGTTGCTGCGTTCATGGAAGATTTGGATAAAGAGTTGTGGCAATTAGGAGTTTTGAGCAAAACGAGACACAACGAAGTATCCCCGGCTCAGCATGAATTAGCGCCTATTTTCAGCACCACTAATATTGCCGCTGATCACAATCAGCTTACAATGGAGATGATGCAGGTAGTCGCCGCGCGGCACGGATTAGTGTGTTTGTTGCATGAAAAACCTTTTGCCGGCGTTAACGGAAGCGGAAAGCACAACAACTGGTCTCTGGGCACCGAAGACGGAAGGAATCTTCTGGACACAGGAGAAACTCCTTTAGAACATTCCCGCTTCTTATTATTTATGACGGCAGTTATAAAAGCAGTGGACGAACACCAAGATTTGCTGAGGCTTAGTATCGCTTCAGCCGGTAATGACCATAGGTTAGGCGCTAATGAAGCTCCTCCGGCAATCGTTTCCATATTCCTTGGCGATGAACTTACGGAAATGCTAAATTCGATAAAAAATAAAACCGCTTATATGCATAAAGAAAAAACAGAAATGGAAATAGGCGTAGATGCTCTGCCTCATTTTTCCAAAGATATAACTGACCGTAACCGTACTTCACCCTTTGCTTTTACTGGCAATAAATTCGAATTTCGTATGCCAGGCTCGTCGTTGTCAATATCAGGCCCCAATATTGTATTAAATACGATCGTAGCGGACGCGCTCTGCCAATTTGCCGATATATTAGAGAAAGCGGAAGATTTTAATTCTGCTTTAGACGATTTGATCAGAGATGCCATAGAAAAACATCAGAGAATTATTTTTAACGGCAACAATTATTCGGCCGAATGGGTAATAGAAGCGGAAAAACGCGGTTTGCTGAATCTTCCTTCTACGGTTGAATCTTTGCCTTTGTTCGCTAGCGATTACAATATAGATCTTTTTGAAAGATTGGGCGTTTTTTCTGAATCTGAAGTCCGTTCACGCACCGAACTCTTGTTAGAAAGCTATTCTAAAATCATTCACATTGAGGCTTTAACAATGTTGGATATGGCTAAACGCGATATTGTCCCGGCTGTTTTAGCTTATTCGAAAAAAGTGGCGGATACTATTGCCGCCAAGAAAAATTTAGATGTGGAACTTGAATGTACGCTGGAAGAATATCTACTGATAAGGCTTTCCAAATTATCATCTTGCCTGCACGGAGACATTGAGGCTTTGGAAAATTCTGTACTAGCGGGAAAAGAATATGAAAACGTAATCGAACACGCTAATTATAACCGATCCGACGTATTCTTACATATGCAATCTCTGCGCAGCACGGTTGATGAACTGGAAACCTTGGTGGGTTCGAAATACTGGCCTTATCCCAGTTATGGAGAAATCCTGTACAGCGTCAGATAAAAGCGGTTTAGTAATTAACTGCGGTTTAAAAATCAACTTACGATGGAAGAGCGGACTTTATTTTTATAATTTCTGCTCTTCTGGGCTTTATCTAAAAAAGACCGCAAAACATATACGCGTTTATGTCAGCCAAGCAAAAAATCTTCAATAGCACTCCCTGAAAGATTAAAATATTGTAAAATTCCCGCCGGTTAATTTATAATGATAAAAGTAGCAAAAATGGAATAAATATAATTGAGCTCCAGATTAATTGAATAGGGAGAGAGAATGTTTATGGATATATCTTTGCTGATAAAAAATCTTGCTGATTTTCTGCCAGGCTGGAACAAATGGGTCTTACTTGCCGCACTTGCGTTTATAGCTTTTTATTATTACTATCGAAACCGCCTGAAAAAAGCCAACACTGCTAAAATAAACTCTACTCTGCGCAACAACTTTGCCAATTCTCCTAAAATAGTAACTATGAAAAGTATTTTACCGTCAAATCCTAATTTAATAGGCCGGGAAAGTCTTATCAAAGAATTAAGAAACTGCATTGAAAAGCGCTCCGGAGCGATTCTGCTCAGAGGAAACAGGGGAATTGGCGTATCAGAAGTGTGCCGGACTTTATTTTATCACTACAGCGACGAAAGAAACAGCCTTATAAAATATACCGGCTGGCTGAATTTTGATAAAGATTTGAGCAGCACTTTTCGCGCTGGTTTTGTTTCGCTTCAAAATAATATAGGCGGTGACGCCAATGACTTACTGGACCAGACGATAGCTTATATTAACAGAATGGGGCCTGATTTTTTACTGTTTATAGACAACATTCCCCAACTCACCTCTAAAGACTGTCAAATTTTAAAAAAACTGACCTGTAAAATAATATTGTCGGTTTATTCTGATGTCCCGGCAGAATTTGAAGAGGAAATTGCGGTATGTAAATTGATGCCGCAGGAGCTTACGGAATTGTACGCTCGTTATTGCCCAAACGCCGTTCAGCCAAAGGAAGCGTTGGACGAAATAATCGCAAAAGCCGGCGGCAATACTCTAACTATCCAATTATTAGCAAAAAATCAACAAACCGCCCAGCTGAGCTCAGGAGCTCTACTGAAAAAAATGCATGAAACCGAATTTGATTTGAGCAAATCTAAAGCGTCTGCCGATGACGGTGACGAACAACTTATAGTTGACAACCTATGCAGATTATTGTCAATATTTAGCTTTACCAATGAAGAACTGCAATTAATTAAACAATATTCTATTTTAGGTTCTGAACCGCTGGGGAAAAACTATTTTTTAAAATGGCTGGCTCAACAGCATAAAGCGGAAATGATCGATAATGTTGTCGCCCGAGGCTGGATAAGCAAATATAAAAATTATTATTATATGCACCCGCTCATCGTTAAAGTTATAAGACAATTCTATCCCACAACCATAGAAGAGTGCGACTTTTTAATAGACACTCTGACTGAATATTTAACTATTAGTGAAAATGAAACCTATATAAATAAATTGGATATATTACCTTTTGGCGTTTCTTTGCTGTCATATTTTTCCGATGACAACCCTCAGTTAATCTACTTAGCGAAAGCGATCGCCAAAATATATTCGGAACAGGGTGCGTATACTGAAGCGTTGGATTTTTTCAAAACAGCCTTATATATAAGTTTGAATTCTTTAGGAGAAAACGACCTTTATACCGCTAAATTATATTCTGACATGGGATTAGTTTATAAATTTTTAAGCGAATACGATAAGGCTATGGAATTTTACAATACCGCTTTGAAAATTATTGTGTCCGAACTGGGTCCCGAAAGCGGAGAAGCCGCCGATTTATATAATAACATCGGTTTAGTATATCACGAAGAAGGCGAATACGATTACGCTTTAAATCATTACGAAAAAGCTTTGGCCATTAAAGAAAAAGGTAAAATCCGCAACAATTTGGAAAAGTCTGCTATTTTTAATAATATGGGCTTAGTTTATTACAACCAGGGCAATTACGACAAAGCCTTAAAATATTTCGTGAGAGCCGGCATAATCAGTGAGAAAGTCAGAGGAAAAGCTCATCTGGATGTTACTGCCGTTCACAACAATATCGCCGCCGTTTATAAAGATAAAGGCAATTATCCCAAAGCAAAACAAATATATACGCAAGTTTTAAGCATCCGGGTTAGAGAACTTGGGCAGTATCATCCTTTGACAGCAGCTTCTTATAATAATTTAGGAATAATTTACCAAGAGCAAAAAGAATATGAGCAAGCTTTAGAATATTACCAAATAGCTTTAGATATCAAACAAAACGTTTTAGGGCTTGAACACCCTTCAACAGCAACAACTTGCAATAATATAGGAAATGTTTACAGAGAAAAAAAAGAACTGGAGAAAGCTTTGTCTTTTTATGAACAAGCCCTCAAAATACGGAAGAATAAACTAGGCGCGAACCATCCGTCTACAGCGACCTCTTACGATAATATCGGAATGATATATCAAGAAGAGCAAGAATTTGAAAAAGCCATGAATTTTTACGACCTGAGCCTGTCTATCCGTGAAGAACAATTAGGGAAATACCATGCGGCTACCGCCAATACCTACCAGCACATAGCCCAAGTTTATCAGTCTATGGGCAATATCGAACAGGCTTTTACTTGGTTTGAAAAAGCTTTGATCGCTATTGTTGCTTCCTTTGGGGTGGAACACAAAAGTTTCATAATCATTCGGGACCGTATAAAGAATATTTTTGACCAAATAGATACCAACGAAAATTTTGAAACTTGGCTGAATAAGCTTTTAGCCAAGCATATGAAAAAAGGAAACCGGATGTTATTTTTAGCTAAATAGAGTTAGCTGCCCACAATAACGCAGTAACAAAGCCAGCGAGGAATATTTTAAAATTCTTTAAGGAAGTTTTCCAACTCTTCCACTATTTCTTGTAATTCTACCGCGCTGGCCTCCGCTTCGTTTATGGGGCGCCCAAAAGCAAAAAAGCCGTCACGTTTATTTTTACCGAGAGATTCTTTTTCCGGGATATTAAATTCACTTAGCCATTTTCGCGCGCTCGCGTAAGGTAAATGAAAACAAAAATGGTATTCATCATTTTCTAATATAAATTCATACAAACTATAATAATTGTCGTCTTTGCCGCACTGAGCGCAAACATGTTCTTTCGCCTGCAAAAATTCCAAATGGCTGAGTCCTTGCTGTTGCGCTTTCAGTCGGCAGTCCGGGCATAAATGTATTCGGGGCGCTCCTGGGATGAAAAACACCTTTAACAGATTATAAACAGGGCTTATCTGATTCATCTGTTCCTTCCAAAGAGCGTACAAAACTTTTTCCTTATAATCATATAAATAAGCATGACCTTGTTGTTTGGCATAATGATTTAAATGATATAAATAATAACAAGCCCTAAAAATTATGGCCGCGCGTTCAGACAGCACCGACAGCGAATCTAAAAAACGCCGCTT
>JAISDD010000151.1 GCA_031265005.1 Syntrophomonadaceae bacterium
GGTGCTTTATGGTAAGTTTATTTTATAGCATTATTCTGCAAAAAAACCATATATTTTAATAAAACACAAATTTTTATGCTGTTTATATCGCGGCCGAATTGCTGCGGATTTTATTACGCTGCTAAAAAACACAGCGTTTTTATTGACAGAGCGGAATGAATGCGACAGATTAAATAATTTACGGCTGTTTTAGTAAAAAAATTCTCAATGAATATGTTTAATTGCTCCTGTTTAAAGCATATATATTTTATACTGATGATTATAAAAGCTGTTTATAGGGTACAATTTAAAAGAAAATAAAAACGATGCGGCAAGGCCGGCAAAAACTTTAAAAATAATTTATGTAAAATTATTTTGTATATATTATTTAAGAAATTATTGGATTTGCTAGCTTGGACACTTCCGAATATAATAGTTATATTGATCGGATAGCTATATTCCATGGAGGTGCTAAATTTGCCGGCCTCAAAAATAATTAATATTTCAATACCCGAAGATTTGTTAAATGAATTAGATTGTATAGCGGCTTCAAAACAGAATACGCGCAATGAATTAGTGGGGGAAGCGCTGGATTTTTACATTAGAGAACATAAGCGCCAATTATTCATAGAACAGATGAAAAAAGGGTATGCTGAAATGGCGGACATTAATTTAGAAATTGCCGATGATTTCTTGGAAGTTGAGAATGAGGCCAATGAAAAAATTATAGAAAAAATCATGGAGTGATAGTTTTGATAATCAAAAGGGGTGAGATTTATTTTGCCCAGCTGAATCCGGTTATTGGATCAGAGCAAGGAGGAATGCGGCCGGTTTTAGTTGTTCAAAATGATATCGGTAACCAGTATAGTCCGACTACTATTGTTTTAGCGATAACTTCACAGATTAACAAGGCGAAACTGCCTACTCATATTGAGATAAAGGCGGCGGAATATGGGTTGGAAAAAGATTCGGTCATTTTAGCGGAACAGATCAGAACCATAGACAAATCCAGATTGAAATATAGATTAGCGCTTTTGAGCAATGAAATCATGAGCCAAGTAGAGCAGGCTTTAGTTGTAAGCATTGGGTTTTGTAATATAGGGTACATAAAATGAACAAGTTAAAATATATATCCGAAACTCAGTCGCAAAACTTAATACTGAAAAAAACAAGTCATTTTTTAATGACTTGTTTTTTTTAGTACAACCTTGTCTGCGGGCAAAGAACGTATAGGAGGAATAATTGCATATGAAAATCGTTATTGGCATCACCAGCGGTTTTAGCCGGGAAAACAGCCAGTATACGCTGAAAGAAGTTTATGTAAACGCTTTTAAAGATTTTTCGGTTATACCTATTTTAATACCGGCGACAGAATGGAACGCAGCTTCAGAGTGGCTTTCTTTATGCCATGGGATAGTTTTTTCCGGCGGCGGAGACATCGACCCGTATCATTGGGGAGAAGCTCCGAGCAAATATTTAGGAGAAATAGAACCTCTGCGCGATCAACTGGAAATTCAATTAGCTATTTGCAGCTTACGCCAGAAAGTTCCGGCATTAGGAATTTGCAGAGGATGTCAAGTCATGAATGTAGCTGCCGGAGGCAGTATTTTACAAAATATTGACAGCCGTCTTTGCCATCAGCAAAAAGCTCCTTATTTTTATGGATTCCATCAGGCGGACTTAAAAACTGGCAGTAAATTACAGGCGATCATGGGTCAATCCAGTGTTCGGGTCAATAGTTTTCACCATCAGTCCGTAAATGCGTTAGGAGAAAACATAATAGCAGTAGCTCAAAGCGAAGACGGTATTATCGAAGCCATTGAACACGAAAATCATCCTTTTTGGATCGGTGTGCAATGGCACCCTGAGCATATGACAGATTCTTTTTCTTTCAGACTGATGAAATATTTTGTTGAAGCAGCAGCTGATTTTTGTCTTAGTTCCAGCCCAAACGGAAACACGCGGAATGGCTTTAATATTTAAACGATATTTTTTAAATTTTCAAGGTATTGCCGCCGTTCAAGCGTTTATGGCGGAGTAATATCTGAAACAGCGGTAATATATTTTTATTATTATGAACTTTATAAAACTGCCGCGAATAATATAAATTATAAGGTTATTGAATAAGAGTTTTTAAGCTGTAGCGGAGGTATCAGTATGCATAAGGGGGAACTTTTTTCAGTCAATATAGAAGGATGTTCAATAACGGTTTGTGTTATAGATTTTTATAAAGATGGCGATATAGGTGAGGAAATAGTGGTTTTGGCCATAATAGATAAAGAACATACCCTACATATTCCTATTAACAACTTATACGTGGTTAATAAAAAGCTATTAAATTAAAAAAGACGCCGGAGTCGAAAATTGCCGGAGATCTTACCTTTTTAACCCATCTTATGGTACACTTAACAAAAAGCATTTACCATATTTAGTAGAAAAATTACCTTTCACCAGTTGGTTATATAAATGCCGGGACCAGCTTTTATTCAGCGATAAGTTTTAATTTTTGCTGAAGGTGATAAAGCCTGTCAGAGGTTGCGTTCAGTATATTTGAGAAGCATATTAAAGCTGGTTTAACTTACTGGAGATTTTGCATTATTCTTACCTTATTTTCAAGTGATGAAAGTTTTTGGTATTTTGACCGTAAACATTTTATTGGTATTATCGTTATTATTTGCACAAAGGATACCGGAAAGAAAACAAGAATTACATAATAACAAAGATTAATAAGAGTTTATGCGTAAACTTTGAACATTATGGAGGTTTTTATGAGTATAAAAGTTTTTAAATATGGGATTTTGACCGCGTTATTTTTTATCAGCGTTTCGTTTTTTGTAATCAGCCCGCGTATTCAGGCGGCCGAGCCGGAAACATACATATATAGTTTAATCGTTAATGACAAAGTTAAAAATATCGATCCGCCGGCTTTGATATATACTGACCGCACTTTGGTTCCTTTGCGTTTCATAGTAGAGGACGAGTTTTTAAAAGGACAAGTTTTTTGGGATGAAGCATTGCAAAAAGTTGCGGTAAATTGCCAGGGCAAATATTTTGAATTTTTTATCGATAATCCGGTTGTAAAGGTAGACTTGAAATCGTTTTATTTAGATACGGCTCCGGTCATATACCAAGACCGGACTTATATTCCTTTGCGCTTTTTGGCCGAGCATTTAAACGCCATAGTGAACTGGGACCCTGCCGACAAAGCTATAAGTATAATTCTGCCGACTTTGGATAATGAGCAAAAAACAGAAAAAGAAGAACCGGCAGAGGAACCTGTAAATGATACTGAACGCGGAATGTTAACTAATCCTGAAGATAACGGCGCGCTTGAAAACCAGACTTCTGTTTATGGCAATAGAGAAGTATTTGCCTATTATTATCGCTCGCCTTCAGATGAATTAGACCGCTGTCTTAATTTATGCACTACAATAGCTTTTCGCTGGCTGGAAACAAATGCCCAAGGCGATTTGTTTTATGAATATGACGACCAGTATGATAAAATTATAAATAAAGTCAAAAGTCGCGGAAAAGCCGTACAAGCTGGTGTGGCTTTAATGAAACCGGAGGCTTTGCATGAACTGTTGAGCGAAAAAGAGAACCGCGGCCGCTTAATCGCCGCTTTGACCAAATTAGTTCATGAAAAAGGTTATGATGGAGTTAACATTGATTTTGAAGCAATAAAGAATTCCGACCGGGATGATTTTTCTACTTTCCTCAGCGAACTAAAAACAGCGCTGGGGAAGGACAAGCTTTTGTCGGTTGCTGTTTTTGCCAGAACCGCTTCCGATAATTGGGGAACTCCTTATGATTATGCGGCCATTGGCGGAATTGCTGATCAAGTGATCGTCATGGCTTATGATTACAGTTATGTAAATTCGGGGCCAGGCCCTATTGCTCCTCTGTGGTGGGTACAAAATGTTGTTGAGTACATGGAACAGCAAATGGATAGGAAAAAAATCATTTTAGGGATGCCTACTTATGGCTATGATTGGCCTCAAGACAGCACGGGCAGCACTGTTACTTTAAGCAGGCTTAATAAAATAATGCAAACGTATAAAGTGCAATCTGATTTTGATCTTAAAAGCCAATCTCCCTATCACACGTATTATGATGAAAACGGCGTTTATCACGAAATATGGATGGAAAATCAGCAAAGCCTGACTTTAAAAGTGGAGTTGAGTTCACAAAAGCAATTGGGCGGAATATCTTTTTGGCGCATAGGAACCGGTTTTGACGATTTGTACAAAGTTTTGGAAGGAAAACGCCAATTATCTGCGGCTTTTTATGATATGCTGCCGCAAGGTCCGGTGATAAAATATTTTTAAACAATATTTATATATGTTTCTTAAAGCAGTATACTATTGTTGTTAGCCCGTTGTAATTTCTTGGGTAATAAAATGGCGGAGGAAACAATGAATCTTGAACAGCCTAATCTTTTTCAGGAAAGTGTGAAAGCGGACCCGGAAGGAATAAATACTAACGTTAACCAGGAACCGGCATCTTTTTCGTATGACGGAGTTCCTTTTTTGCCGGGAGTAAACGGGCAGGAAGCGTTTCCAGATGTAAGCGGTTATAATGAATTAGAACTTTTAGGGAAAAATTGCTCAGCCTGCCGTTTGCGCAGCACTTGCGGGCAAGTTGTTTTTGGCAGCGGAAATCTAAAGAGCCCTTTGCTCATAATTGGCGAAGGGCCGGGGCAGGACGAGGATATTCAAGGGGTGCCGTTTGTAGGGCGCGCCGGTCAATTGCTGGATAAGATTTTACAAGCTTCGGAAATAGAGCGCCAGCAAATATATATAACTAATGTGGTGAAATGCCGTCCCCCTGGAAATCGTTTGCCAAATCCAGATGAAGTAAAAATGTGCGGACGTTTTTTGGAAGCTCAGATTAGATTGATGAAGCCGGAGCTCATAGTGTGTTTAGGCTCGTTAGCCAGTCAAACCGTCATTTCCCCTAAAGTTAAAATTACGCAAATAAGAGGACAATGGTTGAGTAGACAGGGATGCCGGATTATTGCTACTTTCCATCCAGCCGCCTTATTACGTAATCCTAGTTATAAACGTCCGGTTTGGGAAGATTTTAAATCTATCCGGGACGTATATAAATCGATCGTTTAATTAAATGACGCCGGGGTAGATATGCTGGAATTTAATATTATTGACGAAAGCTGTATGTTGGAACTGGGAGAAAAAATGGGCGCTTTGCTTTATAAAGGCGCTGTAATTTATCTGCGCGGGGAATTGGGAGCAGGAAAAACCACTATTACCCGCGGGATACTAAAGGGATTGGGCTATACGGGACCGGTAACCAGCCCTACCTTTACTTTGATTAATGTTTACGAAACATTTTGCCCGGTTTACCATTGTGACTTTTACCGGCTGCGCGATATCGAGATTTATGAATTAGGCCTGGATGATTATGTAGGGAGCGACGGTATAGCGATTATTGAATGGCCTGATAAAGGGGTGGATTTTTTGCCTGCTGAAGGGTTGTATGTGGATCTAACTTTAATTGATGATGATTATGAGTTAGGGCGGCATATTAATGTTTCAGCGGTTGGCGGCGACTACGGCTCCTTGCTGGAAAGGTTGAAAGAACATGTTGATATTAGCTCTTGAGTGTTCTACCTCGGTAGCCGGAGTAGCTTTATTAAAAGACGGAGTTATCATTAAAGAAATTTTTAGCAATTATAAAAAAAATCATTCGGAAACTTTGCTTCCGGTGATCGATAGAAGCCTTAACGAATGTCAATATGTTCTGCAAGATTTAAGCGCGGTAGCTATTACCATCGGGCCAGGTTCTTTTACCGGCCTTAGAATAGGTCTGGCCACGGCAAAGGGTTTGTGTACGGCGTCGGGGCTGCCTCTTATCGCAATTCCAACATTAGAAGTATTAGCGCATAACATAGCGTATAATTCACTTTGGGCGGGAACGATCTTAGATGCCAGAAAAAATCAGGTGTATATGTGCGTATATGATGTTTCCGGAGGCGAGCCCGTCCCTTTAGCGCCTGTAAACGCTGTTGCTCCTGAAATATTTGTTGCCAATACTTTGGAGTTGCTGAGCATTTATGGTGAACATAAAATTATGCTTTTGGGAGACGGGGCTATTACTTACCGAAAGTTGTTTGAAAGTAGTTTTCATCAGCGGATGATCATTGCCCCTGCTCATCTTTTGTGGCCTCGGGCGGCGGCTTTAGCGGAACTGGCCTCAGTAAAATTCACAAAAAATGAGTTTGAGAATATTGATTTGTTGAAACCGCTTTATATTCGCCGTTCAGAAGCGGAAATTCGTTGGGATGAATTGAAATGAAAAGGAACATACATGTTGAATCAAGATTACATGCTGCGAAAAATGACCGCGAAAGATTTAGAACAAATAATAAATATTGAAAAAACCGTATTTACTATGCCTTGGTCCCAGGAATCCTACTCCAGTGAACTTAAAAATTCTTTTGCGCATTATCTGGTAGCGGATATAGTAGGGAAAGTAGTAGCATACGGCGGTATTTGGGTAGTATTTGAAGAAGCGCATATAACTAATATTGCCGTACATGTTGATTACCAGCACCAAGGACTGGGGAAATCGCTGCTAAAAGGTTTAGAGCGACTAGCTTTGCAGAAAAAAGCCGATCATATTTATTTAGAGGTGCGCCCGTCGAACTTGACGGCTATAAACATGTATGAAAGTTTAGGCTATGGACAGTCCGGCCTGCGAAAATCTTATTATCCCGACAATGGCGAAAACGCTATCATAATGAGTAAACTACTATTTTAAGGATATTTAAATGAAATCAATTAATATTTTAGGCGTCGAAACTTCTTGTGATGAAACAGCTGCGGCCGTGGTCAGAAACGGCGATGAGGTGCTTTCTAATATTATAAATTCACAGATTGAGGTTCATCAAAGATATGGCGGGGTCGTTCCGGAAATTGCTTCACGCCAGCATGTTGAGAACATAGGGGCGGTAGTTACAGAAGCCTTGCGCGCCGCCGCGGTCAGTATTCAGGATATCGATGCCGTAGCGGTAACTAATAGGCCTGGATTGATCGGCGCTTTGCTGGTAGGGCTTTCGTATGCTAAGGCTTTGGCGTATGCCTTGAACAAACCTTTTATGGGTATTAATCACTTGGAAGGGCATATTTATGCTAATTTTATTGAACATCCCTCTATAACATTCCCTTTAATATGCTTACTGGTTTCCGGCGGCCATACCAGTTTAATTTATATGGAAGATTTTCAAAATACCCGGCTGTTAGGAGCGACCAGAGATGACGCGGCTGGCGAAGCGTTTGATAAAGTAGCACGTTTTTTGGGTTTAGGCTATCCGGGCGGCCCGGCTGTTGAAAAAGCAGCCGCTCAAGGTAAAGCGGGTCTTTATACTCTTCCACGCCCTTATTTAGATAAAAATGACTTTGAGTTCAGTTTCAGCGGGTTAAAAACCGCCGCGATGAATATGTGCAACAAATTGAATAAGAACGGCTCGCTTAATGTTTATGATTTGGCAGCCGAATTCCAAGAAGCTTTAGTAGAAGTTCTAGTAGAGAAAACTTTTAAAGCCGCGCGCCGGTTTTCAGCGCCGAACGTTCTGGTAGCCGGAGGAGTAGCTGCCAATAGCCGTCTGCGTGAAATGATGCGTTTAAAAAGCAAAATATCAGATATTCCTTTATTTTTTCCTTCCGTAAAAATGTGTACCGATAACGCGGCCATGATTGCTGGGTTAGGTTATCATCATTATAAGATGAAAAACTTTGCTAAGCTGGATTTAAACGCTTATCCAGGATTATAGTCCTTGTGAAAACGCCTGTGGACAATGTGGATAAATCTGTTGATAAAATTTAGTATTCCCCTGTTTTAAAAAATGCATAGCAGAAAATGCTTGCTTAGGATATACTTTAGAATAAATGTTCTGTGGATAAATATTTTTGAGGAGCGTTTTTATGTATCCGGAATTGATTCACATTGGCTCTTTTACTGTTTATTCTTGGGGTTTTACGTTAGCGGTAGCCGTAATCATCAGTATAATTGGCATTCAAAAATGTTTTGTCCGGTCGGGGCTGCCCAAAGAGTGGGGTTTAGACATCGTTATTATCCTGACGGTCGGAGGGGTCGTAGGCGCGCGCTTATTTTACGTATTGCTCTACCAAAGAGATATTTTTTTGCACAATCCAGCGCAGCTGTTAACTTTAGGCCCGTCCTTCAGCGGCTTGATTTGGTATGGAGGCGTCGTAGGCGCGCTTATCCCGTTTATGGTTTATCTCAAGTTAAAAAAATTATCTTTTTTCAAATCT
>JAISDD010000197.1 GCA_031265005.1 Syntrophomonadaceae bacterium
AATAATTACCGTCGACATACATATCCTCAGGTTCGATCCCTTCAGCTCCCAGATCTATTTTGGCGCTTAAAACCATCGCTCCCTGCGGCGGAGCATTTACGATCATGACCTCCTGCCCCTTAACCTGATAAATAAACTCCCCGTCGGTTTTCACCAAATCAGCTTCATCCACCCCGTTTACTTGAACATTGGTTCCTGAAAATTCATCCTGCGCGTAACCGCCAACGCCGTTGTATTCTACAGCGGCGTTCGTTGCCGGTGCCTCAGCGTCTTCTTCAAAAAGTTGCATATACCAAGGTTCGCTTCTCGCGTACCGGGCTCGGTATTCGTTAAGCAAATCATCTAAAAAATCCAAGGTTTCTATCACCGGCAGCCTCAGCTCCGCTTGAGGGGCCGGATCCGCCTTGGGCTCGTCAGCGGCGTAACCGGGAAATAACATAACCAGCGCCGTAACCCCTGCTACCATCATGTACCTCCAGCGTTTTTTAATAACCTTTACCATATTATTACCCCTCCGTAATTCTTTTCCTGCTTTTTTATAATACCAGAAGAATAACATTTACTTGCAGTCATTTGAAAAATAAAGATATATTTAATTCTTTTATTTTATTACTCTATCCCCATATATCAACGTATGCTATGATTTGCTTTGCGGTTTTGTCAGTCTGCTGGTATTGGATATGGACGCCTACGCCGAACAAGACGCGGATCCCAAAATCGTAGCCAAAGGAAGTGGTTTTGTCCAGTGGTAAGCAGCCGCTAACTGGCAGCAATCCATATATTCCACTGTGTGCACTGACAGAGGCGGAGGATGAGGCGTTTTTGGGAAGTGTGGCGGATAATTCCACCCGTAACCAGAAGTTTATTGATTGGCTATATGCTAATACGGATGCACTGGTCGGCTATATCTTAGCTTATTATGGTGATTCATACAGCACTATGTATGGTTTTATTGGCATTGGTGGTAGTAATGGGTTCTTTGAAACAGACGCCATAAAAGCACATTTTTCGAAGTTGATTGGCAATAGCAACCGCGAAACTGCCGTGAATGTGATTAACGGCGTGGACGAAATGATTGTATATGGGAGTGGACACATTGGTTCGACTTCGGTTGGAACGTTAAGCGAACCTCGACCGTATGTTCTGGATTGTTATGGCAGTAGCGAGTTTATGATTGCGGCACTTAAAGCCGCCGGCATTCCGGCTCTTTATGTAGAGGGGTATTGCGATAGTGATAGTCACGCATGGGTCGTCTGTTATCTTTCAGACGAGAGAACATGGGAGTTTATTGCGGCGACAGTTGCTTCAAAAGACCATCCGTTTATACAGCGGGATATTCTTGACGCTTCATACAAGACGGAAGGAATAGCTTTTCCGTGTGGTATAGCAGGCTCTGATGATTCATGGCTCCTCTTGTCAGCGAGCTATTACTTGAATTATGCCTACCCAGATAAAGTTGTAATCCCAACCACCTAACCACCACATCCTAATATTTAAGTATCAATATATTTAAATCTGTTTTCAAAAACAAAACATCTCCCGGCATGGAAAGATGTTTTGCTTTTTTACGTGAATACAAAAATATTGTTAACCAATATCCGCTTTTATTCAAAATATTCTGAATTATTCGACTGTTTATTATTACACTGAAAAAGTTTAAATCTCTTAGATTTATTGAATAGGTATTTTATGGCTTAACTCCCGGCTGTTGTCATCCTTAGGCAGTACAATCCTCAAAATCCCATTTTTATATTCGGCGCTTATTTTTTCTTCTTTTATATTATCTAAGCGATAAGTGCGCGATATACTACCCCGATGGCGTTCTCTTTTTAAATAGTAATGCTCATCTTTTTCAGAACTATTTTCATGATGACAGAAAATAGTCAGCCTATTATCCCGGCATTCCAAACTTATGTCATTTTTATCATGACCAGGAATTTCCACTTCTAAAATAAAACTTCCTTCTTCTTCCCTAATATCGGTGCGCATACAATTACCAAAATTATCTATTAAGCTGTTTTCGAAAAAATATTCCGGCCAATGGGATTGGAAAAAGTTTTTAAATAAATGGAAAGGCTGCTGGGAATTTACCAAATCTCTTCTCAAAAAATCCACTCCTTTTCTATGGAACTGCAAACTATAGATATTTTTCCCCAACCAAACATGATTATACTGAATATATTTATCTCTTTGTTCTTAAATTTTTAGCGTTTTTACGTTGTTTTTTGGCGTCCTGAGAAAAAATAGCTAAGTTTTTTTCCTGCACTTTTCTCCCGCCTATGTATTCTGTTTCCTGATCTTTCTTAACCACCAAAGTATTGCCTTCATCAAAAGCGAGCGCGACCGGGTAATCAGATTCCCCATATATAATTTTGTAGCCTTTTTCTTTTAAAATTTTATCGTTTTTCAGGTACTTGCGGGTTTCCTGTTTAACGACGGAAAAATTGCGCTTAGAATGGTGTCCTTTCCCATGATTAATTACTATAACTTCTATTTGCTGCTCAAAACACCAATTTAAATTTACGGACATTTTTTGCAGGGCTTCTTCTAAGCTCATATCATGAAGGTTTATATATTCAACTCTTATAACGATTCCTCCTTAAAAATATTAATACTAATCCGCATTAAATCTGTTCCCTTAAAGCGGATTAGTAGATACTATTTTCCTTAGTTGCGGACAAATATTTGTCCGCGTTTTTAATAGAGAATAGTATAACTTAAACAAATGTCCTTTTAACTGGTGAATTACTTTAAAATTTTATATATAACAGTAAATATGTTATCATAAAAACATATCCGTCATCAGCTTCGATAAATAAACTTCTTATATTTATCGAATTCTTCCTGTATAATAAAACTAGGTTGTTAAAACAGTGGCTTATCATTTTCAATCTATTTTGCCAGAATAATAATTGGCTCTATATTTTATATTTGCTTTTGAATACAGCAGATAATTTAGATTTTGAGGTGTCTATAATGGAATTAGATTTTTTTAACGGGTTAAACTCCAGGCAAGAGGAAGCTGTCCGCCATACTCAAGGCCCTTGTATGATTTTGGCTGGCGCCGGCAGTGGCAAGACTAAAGTTCTCACTTGCCGAATAGCTAATCTTATAGTTAATGAAGGCATTTCACCTAATTCTATTATGGCAATTACTTTCACTAACAAAGCTGCTCAAGAAATGAAAAACAGAATCAGGAATATGATCCCTGATTACAATGGGCAGTGGATTCAAACTTTCCACGCCGCCTGCTATAAAATACTCAGAATGGATATACATCATTTAGGATATGATAGAAATTTCGTAATTATGGACGACAGCGACTGTAAAAATTTACTCAAATCCACTTTAAAAGAAAACCAGTTTTATGACATTAAAGCTGAAGATTTGCTTTATCCTATCAAACAGATGAAGAACCGTTTGACAAAGCCGGAAGAATTTTTTGCAAACATGAAGTTATCCTTTGAACTGAAAGAAAAATATTGGCAAATTTATCGGGCTTACAACCGCCAGTTGAAAGAAATAAACGCTCTTGATTTTGAAGACCTGATCGTCCTGTGCATAAAACTTTTCAGAAAATTTCCAGAAGTATTGGAGAAGTATCAAAATTGGTTCCGCTATATTTTGGTAGATGAATATCAGGATACCAACATGTCTCAGTATGATCTGATCAATTGTTTATCCGCGCAGGATAAGAATTTGTTTATCGTAGGAGATCCTGACCAATCCATTTACAGCTGGCGGGGAGCGGAACCGTATAATATAAAAAGATTTTTGAAAGATTATCCTGAAGCGCGAGTGATCAAACTGGAACAAAACTACCGCTCGACCGGTAATATTTTAAACGCTGCCAATCACGTTATAAATTATAATACCGAACGGGAAGACAAACAATTATTTACCGACAGCGGGCCTGGGGTCCCGATAACTTGTTTTTGCGCTCCTGATTCTTTTCAGGAAGCCCGTTTTATAGCTGAAAACATTAACGACGCAGTGAATATAGAAGGCTGTCATTACCGGGACTGCGCCGTTTTTTACCGCGCTGACCTCAGCGAACCGTTGGTCGGTCAAAAATACTTCGGTAGCGGCAGGGTCGCAGGAGATGATGACCTCGGGATCCCAGACCAGGAGATCCTCGAGATCCACGTCGACGAACATGCCCTCCACGCCAGCATCTGCGGCAACGTTCCTGCC
>JAISDD010000215.1 GCA_031265005.1 Syntrophomonadaceae bacterium
AAGCCCCCAGATTAAAGAACCCGTGTTTATCCATGGGAGCTACTCTCAGAAGCGCTACATCTACCGGTATTTGCCCCAGATCGTAATATTGTCCGCATTCTGAATAAGAAATAGGCAGATGATAACACAGGTCTTGATCGTGTAACTTTCTGGTTGCGCCGCTCATATGCGATTCATGTAAAATAAAGTGCTTTTTTTCCGGATCTGACAGAATAGTTTTAGGCGCGAAATAATTTGACACTACTCTGACGATAACGTCCTGCAGTTCATCTTTTCTTTTGGCCAAAGCTTCATCTAAAACATGGGACGCCATGGCAAATTCGCTGTAATGAACCGTATCTCCCGACTTTACAAGCTTCACTGCCTCGTCAGCTGATTTAAGCTTGCTCTTATATTCCTTTTCATAACTCATATAATTTTCTTCACCTCTAATTAAATAATAACCGATCTTTTAAATTAAATATGTTTAACTTTTAACATCGTTCAGCATCATTGGTATTGGTCTATTTGCCCTTGAAATCCGGCTTTCTTTTCTCCAGAAACGCTTTCATTCCTTCTTTTTGGTCTTCGGTGGCAAATAATAAAGCCCAAACTTTCTGTTCATATAATAACGCTGAATCCAAGCTGCTGTTGCATCCGTTATTAATACTGCTTTTAGCCAATCTCATGGCGACCGGAGATTTGGAAGCTAAATCCAGCGCTATTTTTTTCGCTCTGGCCATTAATTGATCGGGAGATACTACTTCCGTAACCAGTCCGATCTTTAAAGCCGCTTCAGCATCGATTATTTTGCCTGTCATAATCAAATGCTTGGCCCAGCCGGGGCCTACCGCCCTGGTAAGCCTTTGCGTACCCCCGGCGCCTGGTATGATGCCCAGATTAATTTCCGGCTGTCCGAATTTGGCGTCATCCGCTGCGACGCGTATGTCACAGGCTAGAGCCAGCTCGCAGCCGCCGCCTAAAGCCAGGCCGGCTATGGCGGCAACTACCGGTTTATTCGAATTTGCTATCTGATCATACGCCTTATGTCCTAATCCTATGAAAGTTTCCATCTCCAACGGAGTAGCTTTAGACATAAATCCTATATCGCCGCCGGCCGCGAAAACTTTATCTCCTCCGGTAAGAATTACCGCCCTCACATCATCGTCCCGTTCTATGCTCTCCATTAAAGAAGACAGTTCCCCTATCAGTTCCGTATTAGTGGCGTTAGAAACTTTGGGGCGGTTCAAAGTAATTATACCAACAGCATTTTCTTTCTCATACAAAAGATTATTGAAATTCATTCTGGATCTCCTTGTTATTTACTATAATCATAAAAACCTTTACCGGTTTTTACCCCTAAATGTCCCGCGCGTACTTTTTGTTTCAAAACGATCGGCGGCCGGTATTTCGAATCGCCGAATTCATTATAAAAATATTCGCTCACATGCAAAGCTATATCCAACCCCACCAAGTCAGCAAGCGCCAAAGGACCCATAGGCATGTTGGCGCCCAGTTTCATCGCTTTATCTATTTCTTCAGCAGAAGCGACGCCTTCCTGATAAGCAAACGCAGCCTCGATTATCAATGAGTTTAATATCCGGTTGACAATAAACCCTGGGGTTTCTTTCGCTATTACCGGTTCCTTCTTTATGCTTTTAGTGAAAGCAACTATGGTTTCTGTCGTAGCGTCGCTGGTGGAAGTTCCAGGAACCACTTCGACCAATTTCATGGCTGAAACCGGATTAAAGAAATGCATTCCGGCGATCCGGTCAGCCCGCGACGTCGCGGCGGCTATTTCCGTGATACTCAGCGCCGAGGTGTTGGTGGCCAGTATTGCGTGGCTGGGGCATACCGCATCCATTTCTTTGAACACCGTCTGTTTAATGTTGATTTGTTCCGCTATAGCTTCGATCACTAAATCACAATCTTTAAAACTTGCGATTTCTTTACTGGATGTTACCAGCTTTTCTCTCGAGGCTTTAGTTGCATCATCAATTTTACCTTTATCTACAGCTTTTTGCCATGCTTTGGTGATGCTGGCAAGCGCTTTGGTCAGAATAGCTTCTTCGATGTCTACTACAACTGTCTCATAACCGGCTTCGGCGCAAACCTGAGCTATCCCAGCGCCCATCGTCCCGGCTCCTAATACTCCGACTTTTTTAATATCCATGATTATAAAAAACCTCCATATACCGAAAAATATTTAAGCTGCAACTATTATTAATCAACAACAACTATTGTTTTGGTTTCTTTCATAAAGAACGCTACTACCGCACCTATGGCATATATAATTCCTATCAATCCCAAGGCAAAACCTAAACTTACATTGGTCGCAATCCCGCCCATAATAAACGGCGCCAAAGCCGACAGCATCCTGCCGCTCGCATACGCGAAACCAGCTCCCAGCCCGCGCACAGCGGTCGGAAACTGTTCAGCAGTAAACGCAGCCAGAGGTCCCCAGTATCCGTAAGTTATGAAACCGAAAAGCCCTGCCATCACTAAGGCCAGAGAAGGACTGGACACATTGATCCATACCAGTATAACTACCGCGGAAGCCAGCGAACCAAAGATAAAGTTGAAGCGGCGCCCTATTTTGTCGGCGAAATATCCGTAAACGTAATAACCTATAAAACCGCAGGTGTTCACCACCATCAAATATCCGCTCATCGCCCTGATATCTAATCCGCGCACCTGAGACAAATAGCTGGGCACCCAGGTACCGGCGCCCCAGTAAGAAACCAAACAACTGGCGCAAAGCAGAAAAGCCAACACAAAAGGTTTTAGATTGCCTCCTTTAAAAAGGTCCGTCCAAGTAACGGCTTCCGTTACCGTTTTGGAAACCGAGGTGATTCCTTCAGCCCTATTTTTCATCGATTGCAACCAAGCCGGCGATTCAGGTACAAACGCCGCTATATATATGACAGCAACAAAAGCCAGAGCGCCTGTATAGAAAAGCCATTTCCAGCCAGTTTCCAAAGGATACAGAGGAACGATGTACGCGTTAACTCCCAAAGCCACCGCGTAACCTAAAGGCCATGCGCTCTGAACCGCTGAAGTAGCGCGCGCTCTTTGTTCCGGCGGGAAATATTCAGTAATGAACGCCGCCCCGATAACCCATTCTCCGCCCAGACCAAGACCGGCTATAAATCTCAAAATAAGTAACGTAGAATAAGTGCTGGCCAGACCGCACAGGAAAGTAAAAATTCCAAACCAAGCCAAACACACTATCATCGTCTTTTTACGTCCGTATTTATCAGATAAAGGACCCCAAAAATATCCGCCGAGCGCCGCTCCAAAAATAGTAGCGGTAGATACCAATCCTGCGCTGGCTAAACTAATACCCCACAGTTTTACCAATAAAGGAATAGCCAAAGCTAATACCATAAAATCCAAAGCATCAAACAGATATCCCAATACAGCCCCTGCTAATGCTCTCCACTTATATTTTGACGGATCAGCGATTATCATTTCGCTTGTAGTCGCTGTTTTGTTCATTAGTTTACCTCCAATAATCAAATTATTTCTTATATCTTTTAACAATAAATCTTTTTACCGCAACATAAAGTACCAAATAGAGTATCAATATTAAAAAATATCTTGGGCTAAAATATTCCATTCATACCTCCTTTCATAATTTTACACTGCAATAAAAATTTTATTTTTCCGTCAATCACCTCTTTACTAAAATAATATTTATAAAGACTCTCGCTATATTTTCAGACCGGCTGTTACCAAGCTGTCCAACCGCCATCCACGAGTATAGTCTCCCCCACCATAAAACTTGATAATTCGGAAGCTAAAAACACTACAGGCCCCACAACTTCTTCTACATTTCCCAAGCGCTTTTTAGGCGTCCTTCTCAATATATCTTCAAATCTTTCTTTGTCGGTACGGGCGTTGTTAGTAAGTTCTGTGGCTATATAAGCAGGCGCCACCGCGTTGACGTTGATATTGTAGTCGACCAGTTCCAAGGCTAATGTTTTCGTCAGTTGCAGGACCCCTCCCTTACTTGACGCGTACGCGCTCAAACCCGCAAGGGCCACAAAGCCGAGCAGGGAACACATGTTTATAATTTTCCCATACTTTTGTTCCATCATCACCGGAGCCACTGCCCGGCAACCTATCCAGACCCCAGTTAAATTTATATCGATTATACGCCGGTAATCTTCTACTTTCATATCGACACAATCAGCTTTAGCGGCTATCCCAGCATTATTCACCAAAACATCAATGCGTTTGAATTCCCCGGTGATGTCTTTTACCATTTGTTCAAACTGCTCGCTTTTAGTAACGTCCAGAGGATAAAGCTTGGCTTTACCACCTGCTTGAACAATTTCATTGACCGTTTCCTGGCCAGCTTTCTCATTTACATCCGCAACCGCCACATTAGCCCCCAAAGACGCGAATCCTGCGGCAATCCCTTTCCCCAGGCCCATAGCGCCACCGGTAACAATAGCTACCTTTCCGTCCATTCTTAAATCAAAATTCAACTAAAAATCCCTCCTTTGTGTTTCTAATTTATTTATGATGTTCGATTTGCTGTTTACGATGTATCTAAAGCCTCTCTGTCCGTCGCTGACGTAATTTTTTTACCTGTATTAAATACAAGATGATGCTGTAATAGCTTTATCTACTTTCCATTCCATTATGTAAAAATTCTAGTTTTCAACAAAAACCGCGTTTGTAAGGTCATTTATTGTCTGAATTTAGGTGTAATGCAGTTATTATGCCAACAATATTAATTTTTTTAAAATCAATTTTCTCATAACCTGGTAAACAGGCATATTATTGCTGAAAATTAATAATTAACGAGTTTAAGTGAGATTTTGACCAAGAAGCATTTCTTTATTTTCTTCTTAATTAAACGCCTATTTTACCTTAACAAAGTAAATCCTTTTTAAAAAAAGGCGCAAATGAAACACCTGTCCCAGCGGAAATATTGTGTCATTTGCTTCATATCTATTAGTTTTACATCGGCAAATTTTGCTTTATCGATTAATTTTTCAAATATAGTTTTTTATTTTGTTATTTAGTAACTGTATAGCTTTTTTAAAAATAGCTGCTTCTTTGCCGCATATTTTACGTAAATTCGCCTTCTATCCCCTGTTTGCATTCATTAATTGTTATTTCTACATTCTCAGTACTACTTTCATCACATTGTCCAAACGTTTTTCCATCACGTCATATGCTTCCATTACTTGATCAAAAGGAAAAGAATGAGTAATCAAAAAACGTGTGTCAATTTTACCAGCGGAAATCAAATTTATTAAAGAACCCATAT
>JAISDD010000070.1 GCA_031265005.1 Syntrophomonadaceae bacterium
AAAGGCGATTATATCCAATATATTTTCCTGCTGATTTTCCGTATCTACTTGCGAACATACATATTGGACGGTTTTTTCGATCTCGCCGTCGGATACAAAAGCCCCTTGCACCCGGTAAGGCTTATTGGCCCCTACCGGTAAAAACAGCATATCCCCTTTGCCCAGCAGCTTTTCAGCCCCTCCGCTATCCAGAATAGTACGCGAATCGGCTTGAGAAGAAACAGCAAAAGCTATCCGCGAAGGAATATTCGCTTTTATGATTCCGGTCACCACATCGACCGAAGGTCTTTGCGTAGCAACTATTAAATGCATACCCGCCGCCCGGGCCATCTGCGCCAAACGGCAGATAGCATCCTCCACTTCAACTGGAGAAACCATCATAAGGTCCGCTAATTCATCAATTACGATCACAATGAAAGGCAGTTTTTCTTTTCCCAGCTTATTGTAACGATAAATATCCCGTACCCCCTGATCGGCAAACATTTTGTATCGTTTCTCCATCTCCGCCACCATCCACTTCAAAATCACCGCGGCCTTTTTGGAATTGGTAACTACCGGGTACAACAGATGAGGAATACCGTTATAAATGGTTAGCTCCACCATTTTAGGGTCTATAAATACCATTTTCAGTTCATCGGGAGTAGCGTTAAACAAAAAACTCATTATAATACAGTTCAAACATACACTCTTTCCGGAGCCAGTAGAACCGGCTACTAAAAGATGCGGAAAATCGTTTAATTTGGCTACCACGGGATTTCCGGTTATATCTTCCCCTAAAACCAGAGCCAAAGCGGAATCTAATTTTTTGAACTGAGCAGAACTCAAAAGCTGGCGCAAGCCGACACTCAATATTTTTTTATTCGGTACTTCTATGCCAATTGCGGATTTTCCGGGAATAGGCGCTTCCAGCCTAATGCCAGGAGCGGCCAAGCTAAGCTGAATATCATCCGCCAAGCTCAGTATTTTGCTGATCTTAACTCCCGGCGCCGGGCTTAGCTCATATCTGGTTACCGCCGGCCCGCAATTTACCTGATTTACTTTGACGCTGATACTAAAATTAGCAAAGGTTTCTTCTAAAAGGGCAATGCTTTCCTTGATGTTGTTTTTGTCTATGGTTTGGTCATTATTAACATTGCTGAGCAAGTCTATCGACGGCTTTTGGTAGAGCAGCCCTACTTCCGCCCCCTCATAAACGCCGTTGTTCTCTTCCGTCTCTTTTTCTTCTTTTTCCGGGAAACGAAGTTCTGGGAAAATCGCCGCTTCGCCGTTTTCCTCCGCAGAAGGCTCCGCTTCTAAAGTATTGTTCATATTGTTCATGATGTTCAACGCGATTTCTTTTTTATCCAAAGCAACGCTATTTTTTTTATCCGCGGCAACTTCATAGCTAATATCAGTTTCTTCATATAGAAACTTATCTAATATAATTTTGCCTTTTTTTATATGCCGCGCCAAAAAAGACGCGATGATCGCCCAAGGTTTATTGATAAGCATCATCAAAGAAATCAATACCAGCAAGATGACCACAAAAATACTGCCGACTCCTCCTAGAAGGGTTTCCGAAACTGTCGCCAAAGCCCCTCCCAGATATCCTCCTCCCATACCGCGAACGCCGGCTTCCCAAGCGCTCAGCCCCAGCGGCACTTTCCACAAACTCAAGCTCATCAAGACGGTAACCAGTAGAAGGGTCCCGCCCCACATACGAATCGACCAGGAAGATTTCAGAATACCCAAATGCATAGACCATCCCAGCAAGAAAAAAGCTATCGCCCACGCTCCCGCCCCAAACACCGTTTGCAGTAAATTCAGCAAATTCGTCCCCACGATCCCGATAAATCTCGACGCTTCAGGGTCTTTAGTGAATTTTTCCATTCCTATGTAAAGAAACACTGCCAGCATGAAAACTACCAAAGACAGTATTTCTTTGCTTACCTTGGAAACCGCCGAAGTATTCGCGGGAACTGATTTAGTTTTCTTTTTTTGAGTGTCAGAAACTGTTTTACTATTTTTTTTCATATTTTATAAATCCGCTGTTCAGATAAACTTTCAAATTTCGTAACATCAACTAGCTTCTTTAAGGATAGTTTCGACTATAATTGCCCGGTATCCTGCTTAAAGGCGGCGGTAATATGAGATAAAACTCTGCTCTTTTCCCCAAATTATTTCTATGGCCCGCAGGATACTTGAGGAGCTGAAAAAAGCCGGAACATCGGTAACTTCATTATAATTTCTTTAGTATAAAATAAATTACGCGAAGAATAAAAATATTGAAAGGAAAGTTTTCATCAATTAATTAAGAAATAAACGCCTGTGATTATTAAAGCTGCCGCCCAGGAATAATAGGAAAAAACTGATATTTTCCCTTTGCTTATCAGCGCCACCGCTATTTTTACCGCCAGAAAGCTAAAAACCGCAGCCGTTACAGCGCCTGCCAAGCAAGGGATTACAGATATCTGAACCATCCCTCTGTTTATCACCTGTACGGTTTCTATGATACTGGCCCCTAAAATTATGGGAACAGAAAGCAAAAACGAGTACCTCGCCGCGTATTCTCTATCCATTCCGGCCAGCAATCCTCCCGCTATGGCAAAGCCTGAGCGCGACGTCCCCGGTATAAATGACAAAGCTTGTAAAATACCTATAAAAAGCGCGTCTGTATAATTAGTCTCCCCTATATGTTTTAACCCAAAGTCGCGATAGGAGAAATGTTCCGCGATTTTTAAAACAGCGCCGCTTATGAGGAACCCGATCACTACCGTAACAAGCGAATCAAAAGCCCTTATGTAATAGAAGCGCAAGGCTATTCCCGCCAAAGCAAAAGGTATACATCCAATAGCGATCAAATAAGTAAATTTGTTAAAAGGTTTTTTTATGATATATTTTATATCTTTGCGGAAAACGGTAATAAGCGCCGCTAAGGCCCCTAAATGAATAAAAATCTTTAGCTCCGCCGTAGGCTGCATACCAAATACATCGCGCAGCATCATCAAATGCCCCGAACTGCTGATCGGCAAAAATTCCGTTAATCCTTGTATCGCTCCTAAAATAAGGGCCTGCCATATACTCACTGGTTCATCTCCCGCATAGTCCGTAAAAATGGGAAAACTATTCCCCTCTTAGCTGCTTTCTCTGATTTGCAGTTACCACATACCGGCATAATAGCCCCTCCCGCTTTTAGATATGACTTAGTATACTATAAATTAACCCTATCCAAAACCTTCCTTATAAAAAATTATAAATATTTTCTTCGAGGAAATCCTCCTCAGCCTCTTACAAAAACACCCCTGCCCCTCCGCATCGTTCACCAACAATAAAACTTATAAAACCACATCCTTCGCTAATATTTTCACAATCCCTAAAGGAAAACACCTGCTTAAACGAAAATAATCACAGGACATAACAAAACCTAAGCGTCAGGAGGAAAAATTTAATAATAAATAAACTTCATCCTTATCGTCTTGACTTACGCCCAGATAACGGCGGGTAACCGCCAAAGAACTGTGGTTGAAAATCTCCATGATGACCGCCGG
>JAISDD010000230.1 GCA_031265005.1 Syntrophomonadaceae bacterium
CTGGAAATCCGGAGCAGGTGATAAAGGGAGCGGCTATTGATTCCCGTTTATTAACGGAGGGGAATATTTTTTTTGCGTTGCCGGGACAACAGACGGACGGCCATGATTTTATAGAAGACGCGTTTTCAAAAGGAGCGGCGGCGGCAGTGGTAAACAAAGACGTCAGCTTCTCTGGAAGGGCTTTGCTAAAAGTCACTGATACCGAACAGGCGCTTCAGGATTTAGCAAAAGCTTACCGGCGAGAATTTTCTATTCCTGTTATTGCGGTAACCGGCAGTGTGGGGAAGACTACGACTAAGGAAATATTAAGTTGGTGTTTGGATGCATCTATAACTAATCTAAAGAATAAAGGGAATTATAATAATGACTTAGGAGTACCGCTGACACTTTTGCAATTGGAAGAAGCTCATCAGGGGGCGGTACTGGAAATGGCAATGCGCGAACCAGGGGAAATAAGCAGATTATGTGAGACAGCAATGCCTACTCATGCAATTATTACCAATGTCGAAGGAGTGCATTTAGAAACTATGGGTACTTTAGAAAATATAGCCCGGGCTAAATGCGAAGTTTTAGGGAAAATTACTGGAGAGGGATTTGCTTTAATAAACGGAGATAATGATATTTTGACGAAAACGGCGGAATGTTTTGACGTTGAAAAGTATTATTTTGGTTATAGAGCCGATTGCCATATCCAGATCGTGGATTGGCAGTTATCTCATATGGGGATGTGGATAGAAATACGCATTTTTGATTATACAGACGTTTTCTTTTTTCCGCTGCCAGTAATAGGATGGGCTGGGAATATTGCCGCTGCGATAGGAATGGCCCAAATATTAGGAGTACCTGTTTCTTCAATTAAAGAGCAGCTAAAAAGTTTCGATACTTTACCTAACCGTTTAAATGTTATAAAATTGCCTGCCGGCGGTATAATTATTAACGATACCTATAACGCCAATCCCCTTTCTGTTGTTAGTGCGCTGGAAGTAGGCGGTATTTTAAAAAAGCAATCTGATTATGTTGCGGTATTAGGTGATATGTTGGAATTGGGCTCCGAACAGATTGAAGGACACCGCCGGGTAGGACGGGCGGCTTTTGAAAAAAAAGTGGATCAGTTGGTTCTAATTGGAAATTTGGTGGAAGATATCAAAATAGGCGCTCTTCAAGCCGGCATGAGCATGGACAAAATAAAATTATTTTCTAACCGGGAAGATGGATTAAACTATTTGCGGCGAATTTTGACCGGGCGGGAAACGATTTTGTTTAAAGCTTCGCGTGGTTTGCGTTTTGAGTTGATTATTGATGAAATAGTTAAGTTTTTATTTAAACGATAAGATACTTGAAGAAAATTATTAAATTTTAGGAGGGTAACTCCTGTGCAGGGATTTTTAGTAAACGCTATTATGGCATTCGTCATAGCTATAGGCATTACTGTAATTATGAGCCCTCTGGTTATTCCTTTCTTGACGCGCTTGAAAGTTGGACAACACATCAGAGACGACGGGCCTCAAACCCATTTGCATAAAAACGGGACTCCTACGATGGGAGGAGTAATACTTATTACTGCTGTTATGGTAGCTAGTTTTTTAATGGCGGGCGCTAGCGCGGAAGTTCTGGCTGCTTTGCTGATTATGCTGGCGTTTGGCGGGATCGGGTTTTGGGATGATTATATAAAAGTAGTTTTAAAGAGATCTTTAGGTTTAAGAGCCCGCGAAAAATTAATTTTACAACTTGTAATAGGAATTTTATACAGTTTGCTTCTGCTGCTTTATTTCGAGCATGGCACGGAACTTATTATGCCGTTTACCGGCCGTGTTATAGATATTAGTTTTTTTTATGTGCCACTGTTAATAGTGTTGTTGATGGGTACTGCCAATGGAGTTAATCTTACTGACGGATTAGACGGATTAGCAAGCGGAGTGACTTTTTTGGTTGCGCTTACCTGGGCATTAATTTGTATTATGACGGGTCACTATAATTTAGCGATATTTTGCGGAGCTTTAGCGGGAGGGTGTTTGGGGTTTTTAGTTTTCAACCGCCATCCGGCGCGCGTATTTATGGGAGATACCGGTTCCATGGCTTTAGGAGGCGCGGTGGCGGCTATTGCGACTTTAACTAATTCGGAAATAGCTTTGATAATTATAGGCGGGGTTTATGTTATAGAAAGTCTTAGTGTGCTGCTACAAATATTTTCGTATCAAATATTTAGGAGGCGTATTTTTTTAATGGCTCCCCTTCATCATCATTTTGAGCTGAAAGGCTGGAAAGAAACTAAAGTAGTGCATACATTTTATTTACTTGCTGCCGCAGTATGCCTGATAGGAATTTTTAGTTACCGTGGAATTGGATAGAAATATCGGGCATTAAGAAAGAAAAACGGTAAAAAATAAAGTTAGGGTGTGGGTATGATAGAATTTGCAGGATCTAAAGTGCTGGTAGTGGGCTTGGGTAAAAGCGGGCTAGGGGCTATACGCGTTCTTTGCAAGCGAGGAGCGGTGGTAAGCGCTTATGATCAAAAAGATTGGTCACGTTTGGACAGCGATTTAGTAAATGAATTGAATGCTTTGCGAGTAAAATGTTATGCTGGAGCTTTTCCTGAAATAATAGAAAACTCTTTTGATTTATTGATCGTGAGTCCAGGTGTCCCTAAAGAAATAGAGTTAGTTGAAAAAGCTATGCAACTTGGCATAAAAGTTATCGGCGAAGTTGAATTGGCCTATCTTATTAAAAATGATGAAATAGAATTTTTAGCTGTTACCGGCACTAACGGCAAGACTACGACAACATCGCTTTTACATTATATTATGCTGCAATACGGGTTACGGGCGGAGTTAGGAGGAAATATAGGTATTTCTTTAGCCGCTCAGGTTGATCGCATGGATAAAGGAGTTCTGTGTATTGAGATGTCCAGTTTTCAACTGGATACTATAGAGCAGTTTTCCGCTCCAATCAGTGCGGTGCTGAATATTACTCCAGACCACATGGATAGGCATAAAACAATGGAAGCTTATGTAGCTTCAAAAGCTAATATCTTAAAAAACCTTTCAATTGACAATTATGCGGTATTGAATTATGAAGATGCGGAAATTCGAAAAATAGCTGCTTTATGTAAAGCGCAAATATTGTTTTTTTCGACGGTCCGGCCTTTAGATGCGGGAATTTATATTGACAACAATCAAATTGTAATAAACTGGAAAGAGAAAAAAGAGAATTTCATAGAATTGAGCAAATTGTCCCTGCGGGGTAAGCATAATCTGGAAAATATTCTTTGCGCGGCAGGTATGGCATATATATATGGAGTACCAGTTACAGCTATAGCGGATAGCTTGACCAGCTTTAAAGC
>JAISDD010000255.1 GCA_031265005.1 Syntrophomonadaceae bacterium
AAACATTTTGGCAATCTCATTCAGGTCTTCGCTGTTTATAGACGCGTCCACTTCGATTTTTCTATGCATAATCAACCCTGTAGCGCTTACCAGAAAAACCACCGCTTTCCCCGGTTCCAGCAAAAATATTTCCATGTGTTCAAACTCGCTTAAAGCAAAAGACGGTAAGACTATGAATGAGACATAATTAGTAATATTAGATAAAAAAACGCTTATTTTTTCTACTGCCTGTAACCATTCGTAAGTTTGACTTTGCAGAATGTTTTGCAAAACACTAATTTCTTCATCGTTTATACTTTCTTTCTCCATCATATAATCCACATAATAGCGAAATCCTTTTTCTGAAGGAATACGCCCAGATGAGGTATGCAGCTGTTCTAACAAACCAAGCTCCTCTAAATCCGCCATTTCATTGCGAACCGTCGCCGCGCTGACGTTTACCGCATACTTCTTGACTATGACTCTCGAGCCAACCGGTTCGGCAGTTTCAACATAATCCTTGATAATCAAAGCTAATATTAATTTTTTTCTATCGTCCATATTCATGCCGATCACCCTTGTTAGCACTCTCTTTTATCGAGTGCTAATATCTTTACTAAAAAAATAGCACCCTAACCTATCTTTGTCAAGTAAATGCATAAATTTATCTGTCAATTTAAAAAATCGGCCAAGATATAATTGGAAATAAAGTAAGCTTCAGGAGCTAAATAAAGCCTGCCTTTTGCACAATGTAACAAATTATCGCTTTCATACCTTTTAATTATACGCTCATAATCATTTATTAAATCCATATTGAACCGGCGGTTAAATTCATCAATATAAATCCCTTCGCACAAGCGCAACCCCAATATTAAGGCTTCAGACGCTTTGCCTGCTTCATCCATTTCCTCTAAAATATCAACGTCAGGCTTTTTATTTAACATCAAAGCGCCAATATAATCCTCGGCTGACTGTACCACACGGGATCTGCGGTTACCCTTTGAGCTTACGGCGCCCGCTCCAAAACCTTGATAATCACCCGCTTGCCAGTATAAAATATTGTGTTTACATTCTTTTCCCTGTTGAGCAAAATTAGAAATTTCATATTGAGTAAATCCACAGGAACTTAAATATTTTCTGGTCAGATCATATAAATCCGCCGCTAAGTCATCGTCCGGCAAGCTATATCGGCCTTGTTCTATTTGCTTATACATGGGAACGCTTTCCTCTAGCTGCAGCAAATAAGCGGATATATGAGAAGGAGCGGATAATACGGCTTGGTGTAAATTAGATTCCCACCTGGCAATATTTTGTCCTGGCAGGCCAAAAATTAAATCTATATTGAAATTTTTTATGCTCACAGCATGTATATCTTCGATTATACGGTAAAGCAGCCGGCTGTCGTGGACGCGTCCCAATAATTTTAAATCATCGTCAAAAAAACTTTGCGCCCCTAACGATATTCTATTTACTCCCGCTTCCACCAATTTCCGTAAACGATTGCGCTGCCCAGCAGCCGGATTAAACTCCATCGTTATTTCTGTATCATCTTCAAAGACGAACTGCCGGCGCAGCTGCTCCATAATCGCAAAAACTTTATCCGGGTCCAGTAAACTGGGAGTGCCTCCACCCCAATACACTGACTGTATCGGTATCGGCTTATTAGCCGTTTCTTGTATTTGAATCTCAGTTTGTAACGCTTGAGCATATCTGTTTAACATGCTTTCATTATTTAAAGGTTGGGAAAAAAAATCACAATAAACACATTTTTTCAGGCAAAAAGGAACATGTATATAAATTCCGGTTTTATTTTTCATTTTTTATATTCATCACTGACATAAAAGCGTCTTTCGGTATTTCCACCCTGCCTATCTGTTTCATGCGTTTTTTCCCTTCTTTTTGTTTTTCCAGCAGTTTTTTCTTTCTGGTTATATCACCGCCGTAACATTTGGCCAGAACGTCCTTGCGCATCGCTTTAATCGACTCGCGCGCAATTATTTTACTGCCCACCGCCGCTTGAATAACTACCTCATACATTTGCCGGGGAATAATTTTACGCAGTCTTTCAGTAATGGTTCTGCCCCTATGAATAGATTCGTCTTTATGTGCAATGAAGCTCAAAGCGTCTACTATTTCTCCATTTATCAAAACATCCAGTTTAACCAAATCGGAAACTTCATAACCAGCCACTTCGTAATCTAATGAAGCATACCCTCGGGTCCTTGATTTCAGCGCGTCATAAAAATCGAAAAGTATTTCCGCCAAAGGCAATTTATAACTTATCATAACCCGCTGGGTGGTCAGATACTCCATGTTTATAAACGCCCCTCTTTTTTCCTGGCATAATTCCATTATGGTTCCCACATATTCATTGGGCGTCATTATGGAAGCCTTCACATACGGCTCCATAATCTCATTTATTTTTTGAGGCGGAGGCCAATGCGTAGGGTTCTGCACATAAAGGTCGCTTCCGTCAGTGAGCATCACGCGATATACCACTCCGGGAGAAGTAGCCAGCAAACTTAAATCGTATTCTCTTTCCAGCCGTTCTTTGACTATTTCCAAATGCAATAAACCCAAAAAACCGCACCGAAACCCAAACCCTAAAGCGTCAGAGCTTTCCGGTTCTGAAAGTAAAGAGGAATCATTCAGCTTAAATTTGTCAATAGCATCCCTCAGACGCTCAAAATCAGAATTTTCCAAAGGATATAACCCACAGTAAACCATAGGTTTAACCTCTTTATATCCTGGCAAGGGATTTTCAGCAGGTTTTACCATTTGAGTAACGGTATCCCCCACCTTAGTATCGGATACATTTTTGATCCCTGCGGCCATATACCCTACTTCACCGGCGCTCAAAACGTTTACCGCCATCATGTGCGGATTGATCACCCCCAGTTCACTTACCTCAAACTGGCGGCCGCTGGACATCATCGTTATCATATCGCCCTTGCGTATAGAGCCTTCCACCACTCTAATATAAGAAATGGCTC
>JAISDD010000256.1 GCA_031265005.1 Syntrophomonadaceae bacterium
TGAAGGCCCGGCAATCAATATCAGGCGAATATTTTCATCCTGGCATATTTGATCGGCGATAAAAGCAAACTTCTTCTCATGTAAAGCTTCATTGACCCGAATTATTTCATCCAGACCGCCCTGCCTTATTATGTCATTTAAAGCCGCCACATTAGGAGTTTGAAGCATTCCCGCCCATTCCTTGGCTTCATTAAAAAGGCTCGCTATTTTTTTCTGCTCTTTATAAGGTTTTAACAAACCCTTGTTTTTGGTTCCGGGAATTTGCAAAATCATTCCCGCGTCATATTCAAAAAGCCGGAAGGTTTTTAACATTCCGGTATTAACCGCCATAAAATCATAAGTATACTCATAGTAGCCCTCCAGCTCATATATTTCCACCGCGCTATCCGGCAGACTTTCCAGCAATCTGACCTTCTCACGCTGATTTTGGCGTTGTAAATGTTTTTCCGCCTCTTTTACGTTTATTTGCAGCTTGTTTATCGGTATATTTTTAAGGGACAACTCCTTCATGTGCCGTTCCAATGCCGCCGCCTCCTCCGTGGAAGGCCGGCACCCCAAAAATTCGCAGTACAGCCCGTTAGAAAGCGAATTCTTAGTTACCAATATCCGCTCAGGGAACAAATCATAGCAGGCTTTGGCCAGCATAAAAACCACACTGCGCCTATAAATGCGAAATCCGTTCTCAGAGCTTAAATCAACCGCTTCGACACTGCATGATCTATCTAAAACAAAATTTAAATCCTGTAAATAATTATCCACTTTCGCGGCCACTTTCAAGTCATCGTATACATCAGACAGCAACTCCGCTAAAGTCGTTCCCGGTTTTACATAATAAGTCCCTTTATTTTTCACTGTGACCGTTACTGTACCATCCGGCATCATATATAGCATTACTCTCCTTCTCGTTCGTTATCGGAGTTCGGCTCCCAGCCTGTTCGTCATCTCAGCAATCACTTTTTCCATGACGCTTTTTACCTCTTGTTCGGTCAATGTTTTTTCATCAGACCATAACCTCAAGCGCAGCGCCACGCTTTTTTTACCGGCCGGAACCGGATTGCCTATAAATAAATCGAATAAAGTTATTTCTTTTATTAAATTATCACCCAGCGTGGGGATTAACTCCAAAATGTCTCCTGCGGTAACCGGCATAGGCACTATAAAAGCTACATCCCGTTCCGCCACCGGATACTTGGTTATTTTTTCTTTCAAATATTTAGAAGCGGAATATTGAAATAAAAGCGCCACATCCAGTTCAAAAGCGCAAACTTTGTGCTTTATGCCGAAATTATCTTGTACCGCCGGATGAATCTCTCCTATCATGCCGACTTCCACATCATTAATTTGTATGGACGCCGTTCGTCCCGTATGAAAACCTTCCACCGCTTGCGCTGAAAACTTGTAATCGGCCAAGCCTATTTTTTTGAACAATCCTTCCAGCAATCCTTTAAGGCAGAAAAAATCCCATTCATTTTTATCAGCCAGCCAATTGCTCTCCTTCTGCCCGCACGCCGCGCCCGCTATTTTATAAACCTCATTTGCTAACACTTCTGAACCAGGACTGAACACCGCCCCCATTTCAAAAAAAGCCAGGCTCTCAATCTGACGCGATAAATTTCCGGCGATATTTTTCAACAGCCCCGGAACCAGGGATGTACGCATGACCGCATAATCTTCAGAAAGCGGGTTGGCCAGCGCGATTACTTTGCGAAAAGGGTTATTCCCTGACCACAGCATTTGGTCAGCCAGCGCCGGATTGACAAAACTATAACTGACCACTTCGCTCATCTGTTCGGACATGAGATTTTTTAGCTGTCTTTGAAATTTTTGATAAGCATCCAGCCCTCCAGGCGCGCACACTCCTTCCGGCAAAGCGGAAGGAAGATTTTCATAACCGTGCAAACGCGCTACTTCTTCGATCAAATCTTCTTCTATGAGTACGTCAGGACGGTAAGTAGGAACCGTCACTAAGTAATCGTTCCCCTTTTTTTCTGTTTTGAACTCCAGCCCATTTAAATAAGATATTATTTCTTTTTCGCTTAAATTGCCGCCCAGTACATAATTCACCCGTTCCGTTCTTAACTTAATAACCGGCGGTTTTATGAGGTTAGGGTATTGGTCGGCAACTCCGCCGACGACCTCTCCTCCGCCTAATTCCTGCATCAAAGCCGCTGCACGGTTCAAAGCGTACACCGCTCCGTTGACGTCCACTCCTTTTTCAAAACGGGCCGAAGAATCACTTCGCAAAGACAAGGCGCGCGAAGTTTTGCGTATACATATACTGTTAAAATTAGCCGATTCCAGCAGAACAGTAACCGTATTTGGCCCGATCTCGGTATTCTCCCCTCCCATTATCCCCGCTAAAGCGATAGGTTTCTCACCGTCGGTAATCACCAGCATAGAATTATCAAGCTCTCGTTCCGTTCCGTCCAGAGTAGTCATTTTTTCTCCTTTACGCGCCGTCCGCACCAGTATTTTTTTAGAAGCGGGAATAAGGTCATAATCAAAAGCGTGCAAAGGCTGATTCGTTTCCAGCATTACATAATTTGTAACATCTACAATGTTATTGACGGGCCTGACGCCGGCGCTGCTCAAAGCAGCCCGCAGCCATTCCGGAGAATCTTTTATCTCACAATTTTTTATAACCCGCGCCGTATAACGCGGGCAAAGATCGGGTACAGCTATATCTATGCTTATATAATCGCATACATTCTCTTTATTTTCATTTAAAGAAACATCAGGCATCTTAACCTTTTTTCCCTGCAAAGCCGCTACTTCCCGGGCCAGATTGATGACTCCCAAACAATCGCCGCGGTTAGGCGTAAGGTCCAATTCGATTATTTGATCTCCTTCCGCCTCCTTTATCGCTTCCACGGCAATACCTGCCATTGTCAAAGCTTCAGCCAGTTTCTGAACAGAATAATCAAAATCAACGTATTTTTTTAACCAATTTATAGATATTCCCATAAAAACCTCCTATTTCCATATACCTGCAAGCGTGTTAAATACATAGTCCGGAACGTTTGACATGTCCGATGGAAAAATAAATTCACCGCCGGATAATTCTCATGCCGCCTCATTTCGCCGTCCGGAAGACCGGGAAACTCTTGTCCGCTGTGGCTAAAACTGCTGTAAGAAGCGCTTATCATTGTCAAAAAAAAGCCGCAAATCATTAATGCCGTATTTCAGCATCGCGATACGCTCTATTCCCATGCCAAAAGCAAAGCCGGTAACTTTTTCCGGATCATAGCCCCCTGCTTTAAGTACTTGCGGATGTACCATCCCGGCCCCTAAAATTTCCAACCAGCCGGTGCCCGAACATACCCGGCAGCCTTCTCCCGCACAATTCACGCAGGAAATATCCATCTCGGCGCTGGGTTCGGTGAAAGGAAAAAAGCTGGGACGGTACCTCACTTTTACGCTTTCATTAAAAATTTTATAGGCAAACATCATCAGAACTCCTTTAAGATTGGCGAAAGTTATATGAGAATCTACCAACAGCCCTTCTACCTGATTGAACATGGGGGAATGAGTCGCGTCGTCATCCTTGCGGTAGACCCTGCCCGGCACTATGATTTTCACAGGCACTTCCGGCGCCATTTTTTCCATCACCCTTACCTGAACAGGAGAAGTATGAGTTCTGAGCAAATGTTTTTCGTCAATATAAAAAGAATCCTGCATATCACGGGTCGGATGGTCAGCCGGGAAATTCAACGCTTCAAAATTGTAATAATCCAATTCTATTTCCGGCCCTTCGGCCACTTTAAAGCCAAATCCCATAAAAATATCGCATATTTCCTCATTTATTTGGCTCAAAGGATGTTTGCTGCCTCTGAATTGCGGCAACCCCGGTAAAGTGACGTCGATCGTTTCAGCTTTTATTCTTTCTTCCAGCAGCCGTTTTTTTATATTGGCAATTTGTTGTTCAAATTTTTTCTCTAATTCTTCTTTGACCAAATTAGCGACCTTGCCGGCATGAACCCTTTCCTCGGCTTCTAAATCTTTCAGCCCCCGCAACAATCTGGTTATTTCTCCTTTGCGCCCCAAAGCGTTCACCCTTAAAGTGTTCACTTCGTCCAG
>JAISDD010000235.1 GCA_031265005.1 Syntrophomonadaceae bacterium
CACTTACGCTAATCTGTTCGGACATATAGAATACGAAGGTGAATTCGGCATTTTAGCCACTGACTTTTCTAAGATAAAAGCGGGCTCTGTTCACCGCGCCAGCGGGGGATATCTGGTGCTGAACGTTTTAGACGCGCTGAAGAATCCTTATGTGTGGGATACACTCAAAAGAGCCTTGAAAAATAAAGAACTGACTATCGATAATCTTTCCAATTTGCTCAGTATAGGCAGCTCTAACGCTTTGCAGCTGAGCCCGGCGCCGGCTGATACGAAAGTCGTACTGATAGGAGAACCAATATATTATTATCTGTTATATGAAAACGACGAGGAATTCTCTAAATTATTCCGTTTGCGGGCGGACTTTGACCTAGTTATGACCAGAAATCAAAAAAATATAAAGGCTTACGCGCATTTGATAAGCTCTCAGTGCCGGATAAATAACTGGCGCCATTTTACTCCGGAAGCGGTTGCGGCAGTGGTTGATTATAGCAGCCGTTTGGCTGACGATCAAGGCAAATTGTCCACTCAATTCAGTAAGATAAGCGAAATACTTCAGGAAGCGCATAGCTGGGCCGGAGAAGATAACAGCCCTTTGGTCGGCGGCGGACATGTCGTCAAGGCTTTATCGGAAAATAAGTACCGGGCGTCGCTGTATAATGAAAAAATCTCCGCCGCTATTCTGGAAGAAAAATTAATCATAAACACTGAAGGCTTTAAAGTCGGGGAGATAAACGGTTTGGCTGTGTATCAGACCGGCAGCTACAGCTTTGGCAAGCCGGTGCGCATTACGGCCAAAACCTTTATGGGGGAAAAGGGCTTAGTCAACATTGAAAGGGAAATTCAATTAAGCGGCAGTATTCACAGTAAAGGAGTATTAACTTTAGCCGGTTATTTGGGCTTCAAATATGCTCGCTATAAACCTTTGACTTTATCGGCAAGCCTTACTTTTGAACAAAGCTACGGGGGAATTGAAGGAGACAGCGCTTCCAGCGCCGAATTATACGCGCTTTTATCCAGTTTAGCCGATGTCCCCGTAAGGCAAGGCGTGGCAGTTACCGGCTCCGTTAACCAGAATGGGGAAATACAAGCGGTCGGAGGAATCAATGAAAAAATAGAAGGATTCTTTTTTATTTGCAAGGAAAGAGGACTGGACGGAAGTCAAGGAGTGATAATACCTCAAAGCAATGTTGATAATTTAATGCTGGATAAGGAAGTGACGCTGGCGGTTAAGCAGAAAAATTTTTTTATTTGGGCGGTTAAATACATTGATGATGGTATTGAGATATTAACCGGAACCGAGGCCGGAAAAGCGGATGAAAAAGGATTTTATCCCAGAGAAAGCGTTCATTACAAAGTGAACCGCCGCCTGGAGGAATGGAATTTATTGCGCAGAAATAACGGTAAAAGCGTTGCCAGAAGTAAAAGGAGATAATAGTTGAAAAAGAAAAGATTTATTTTAATAATATTGGCACTGACTGTGGCCTTAGCGCTGCCAAGCGTACTGAGCGGGTGCAGGGACGGATGGGAATTTTTAGAAAAACCTGCTGACGAACCCCAAAAGCTGATTTATGTTGATATATGTTTTGGCGAAACCGAACATTTGACCGGCTATGTACATACTTTAGGGATAGAACCGGATGTAAAGATACTGGTAGGAGGGTCGTCGGCCAATAATCTTTATAATAAACAGGGTGAGATTATAGCTTCTTTCAACTATTTGCGGGTCAACTATATAAAGATAATACCGGAGCCGGACGGTGAAAATAGTTAACGCGGCGCGAAGAACATGGTGTGGTTTCAGAAAATACCGTTTTACTTTCAGCGTGAGGTGTTACTGCTCAAAAAGTGGTAAAATATTAAAAACAGGGACGGATAAATGAGTTCCCTGCTTGCCGGACAGTGATGTGCGGAAAAGTGTAGGCGCCGTTGCAGGATGTCTGGATAAAAAAGGCTTAGCGGAAAATAAGAAGAAAGTTTTAGCTGCGGTTTATGTATAATTAAAGTATATTCTAAGTCAGAGTAAGAAACTAAAAACTGGTGTGACATGTTTTATGAACCAATGTGAAAAGGTGACAATTAATAATATTGAGGGACTCAGGCTGGCGGCGTTATCTTTCATGCCCGCCGAGTGTAATTATGTGGTAATTATTTGCCATGGTTTCAGGGGGACCAAGGAAAACAGCGGGCGCTTGCAGCGCTTTGTTTCCAGGCTCAACCAAATTAACATGGGGGCTTTGGCTTTTGATTTTACCGGCAACGGCGAAAGCGAAGGGAAATTTTCTGAAATATCTTTGACCCGGCAAGTAAGGGATTTAAGTTGTGTCATTGATTATGTCAAAAGGCGCTGCCGCAAACCCATAATATTACTGGGAAGAAGTTTTGGCGGGAGTACCGTGGCAGCGTCGGCTATAAAAAAACCTGAGATTGCTGCCTATATCTTTTGGTCTACGCCATTGTTGCTCAGCCAGACTTTTGGATCGCCTGGAGATCAGCAGTCCCGGCTCGAGATTAAAAACGAGGTGCCGCTTTCGTTAATTGAAGATTTAAAAAATCATGACATGAGCGAGTATCTTGCGGCTATAAAAGACAAGCCTGTTTTAGTGGTTCACGGCGGAGCGGACGAGACAGTGTCGCTGGAGAATGTAGATCAATTCAAGCGTCACGTGCCGCAAGCCGCCTGCACGATAGTTGACTGCGCGGATCACCATTTTACCGATCACGCAAAAATCCGCGACGATCTTACGGTTTCTTGGCTGAAGAGGACTTTTCTGTCAATATTAAACTGAAACAGCGCAGTTTTTTTAATATATTAATGATTAGCTCGCGTTAATCATTTTTCTAAAATGTACGGTAGCGGAGAGTGAGTGTCATAAATTTTAGTCAGTTGGATACGGTTATCATATATATTAAGAGTTTTGGTTATTACAGTGAAACAGCACTATTTATATTATTTTTTATACAAGCGATAGTACCTTTTATCCCTTATTTAATATTAGCGGGTGCCGCCGGAATGATTTTCGGAAAAATCGAAGGTACGGTTTTAGCTTTTGTGGGAGCGATGGCGGGAGCGCTGTTTTTGTTTTTCGTTATTAGGTTTTTTATAGGCAGCCGTTTTACTGATCACGTAAAAAACCGTTATGCTATCAATTTGGAAGGTTACGGGGATTGGAAGGTTTTTTGGATACTGCTGGCCGCCCGTATCGTACCGGTGGTTCCTACTCCTTTGATAAATGTCGGAGCGGCAGTCAGTAAAGTAAAAACTTCCATATATTTTTTTTCGTCTTTCATAGGTAAACTATTTTGGGCCGTTGTTTATGTTTTTTTAGGAGATTATTTTATCCGTACTCATAATCTGATCAATGCGGTTGCTTATCTGACGGCTATTTTGATATTAATGGCGGCGGCGGGCAAATATTATCATAAACTCACGCCCTTTAAAAAATTGAAACGGGCAGAGAAAGATGAAAATCAGCCTGAAGAAGATGACCGGGATTTTTAGAAGTTTAAGGTTCAGCCGATATGGGGGTTAGTAAGGATAATGAAGGGCATTTTCCATTGCAGGGGGACGTACGCTTGAAGAAATACACGCCGGTGATTGAGCAATATTTGGAAATAAAAAAGCAATATGAAGACGCGGTTTTGTTTTTTCGTTTGGGAGATTTTTATGAAATGTTTTTTGATGATGCGCAAACGGCGGCGCGGGAATTGGAAATAGTACTGACGTCCCGTGAAGGCGGAGGCGATGAAAAAATCCCAATGTGCGGAGTTCCTTACCATGCGGCTAGCAGTTATATAGCAAAGCTGATCACGGCCGGATACCGGGTAGCTATTTGCGAACAACAGGGAGACCTGCATTCAACTAAAGGATTAGTGAGACGGGAGG
>JAISDD010000268.1 GCA_031265005.1 Syntrophomonadaceae bacterium
TAATGGTGGACGATTCTATCGTGCGCGGCACCACCAGCAAGCAAATAGTTCAAATGCTCAGGGAAGCTGGCGCCGCTGAAGTCCATATGGCTGTCGCTTCTCCACCTACCAAATATCCGTGTTATTACGGCATTGATACGGAGAAACCGGAGCAGCTGATAGCCAATTCCATGACGGAAAGAGAAATCGAGGATTTTATTACAGCCGACAGCCTGTATTATATTTCTAAAGAAGGCATGATAAAGAGTTTGCACAGTGACGAGTGTAACTTCTGTACAGCGTGTTTCAGCGGCAATTATCCGTTTAAATATGAAAACAATAAAAATAGCAAAGGAAAAGATTTATGTTTAAAAAAAGTTTGAATTATAAGAAAGCCGGCGTGGATATAGATGCCGCCAGCCAATCGGTGGAAATGATAAAAAAGTGGGTGAACTCAACCAAAAGAGCGGAGGTATTATCTGATATAGGTTCTTTTGGGGGATTATTTGCTTTAGACAGTTCTAAATACCGGGAACCTGTTTTGGTATCGGGCGCGGACGGAGTAGGGACTAAACTGCGTATAGCTCAAATTTTAGGTGTTCACGATACGGTGGGAATTGATTTAGTTGCTATGTGTGTAAACGATATTTTAGCCAGCGGAGCGGAGCCGCTTTTCTTTTTAGATTACATTGCTCTGGGCAAACTCGATCCTCCCTTAGTAGAATTGCTGGTGAAAGGGGTAAGCGACGGCTGCCGGCAGGCCGGATGCGCTTTGATCGGCGGAGAAACAGCGGAGATGCCCGGGTTTTATACGGAAGATGAATATGATTTAGCAGGTTTTGCCGTGGGCGTGGTGGAGAAAGAAGAAATCATTACCGGCGAAAAAATTCAAAAAGGAGACATATTGATCGGGTTGCCTTCATCAGGCCTTCATTCTAACGGTTATTCGCTGGTCAGAAAAATATTTCCCCCGACGCGGTACCGCTTCAGTGACTACTATGAAGAACTGAAAAAGACTTTAGGGGAGGAACTGCTGCTCCCTACCAGAATTTACGTCGACAGTATACTGGATTTAATCAAAAATGTGAAAGTCAAAGGCCTGGCGAATATCACCGGCGGCGGGATAGTGGAAAATCTGGCGAGGATACTGCCTGCTGGGTTAGGAGCCAGTATTGACGAAAAAGCTATGCCCGACGCTTCTATTTTTAAGATGATTATGGAACTGGGCAATGTAAACCAACAAGAAATGTACAGGACTTTTAATATGGGAATAGGCTACATAGCAGTGGTCGATGAACTTTATCAAGATAAAGCTGTAAAGAGATTGATTCAAAAAGGAGAATGTCCTATAATAATAGGCAGGGTTGATGAACAAGCCGGCGGAGTCAAAATCCAATGATGAGAGTCAGAACTCCGGGACAGCTTAACGTGGGGATTTTAGCGTCAGGCCGCGGCAGCAACTTTGAAGCGATAGCTGATGCGATAGAAAGAGGAGATATAAGCGCGGAAATAAAACTTATCATAAGTGATAAAGAAAACGCTCTTGTTTTGAAAAAAGGAGAAGAACGTAAGATCCCTGTTTTGTGCGTCAAGCCTGAGGATTTTGCTGACGCGGACACATATGAGAGGACATTAATCGAAGCGTTCCGCTCAGCTGAAGTGGAATTAGTCGCGCTGGCTGGTTATATGAGATTGGTAGGAGATGAATTTATTAATTCTTTTCCTTATCGTATCGTGAATATTCACCCGGCCCTTTTGCCTTCTTTCCGAGGGCTTCACGCCCAAAGACAAGCGCTGGAAGCGGGCGTCCGCTTCAGTGGTTGCACCGTGCATATGGTGGATCAGGGGATGGATACGGGACCGATTATTTTACAAGCGGTAGTTCCGGTTGACAAAGATGATGATGAGGAGAGTTTAGCAAACCGTATTCTGGCGGAAGAACACAAAATTTACTGGCGCGCTTTGCGTTTGTATTGTGAAGGACGGCTTTATGTAGAGGGAAAAAGGGTTTTGATATCGGAAAAAGTATAGGAGGCAGTACGGTGAAACAAGCTTTAATCAGTGTATCTGATAAGAGAGGCGTTGTAGAATTTGCCCGGGAGTTAAAAGATTTGGGGTATGAAATTATTTCCACCGGAGGAACTTATAAGGCGTTGCTGGAAGAAGACGTAAAAGCGTCAAAAGTCAGTGAAATCACCGGTTTTCCAGAGATTTTAGACGGAAGAGTCAAAACATTGCATCCGAAAATTCATGGCGGAATTTTGTCTTTGCGTACGGAAGAACATAACAATCAACTAAAATATCATAGTATAGGGCATATCGATATAGTAACGGTCAATCTTTATCCTTTCGCGGAAACCGTCGCGAAACCTGGAGTCACTTTGGAAGAAGCTATAGAGAATATAGATATCGGCGGACCCAGTATGATACGTTCAGCCGCTAAAAATTACCGCAATGTAATAGTAGTAGTTAAACCTGAATATTATAAAACAGTTATAGACGAACTGAAAAACAAAGGGGATTTAAGCTGCGAATTTCGCTTGCGGCTGGCTCTTGAGGCTTTCAGCCATACGGCGGTTTATGACGCGGCTATATATAATTATTTTAACCGATTGCAATGCGAAAGTTTTCCAGAACGGTTACTGCTGTTTTATGAAAAGGAATATCCTTTGCGTTATGGCGAAAATCCTCATCAATCAGCTTGTTTTTATAAAAGCACAGGGAGAGGATTACCAGAAGCCAAGCAATTAAACGGCAAAGAGCTTTCATACAATAATATAATGGATACCGAAGCGGCTTGGTCTTTAGTAAATGAATTTGAAAAGCCCGCTTGTGTTATCATTAAGCACAATAATCCATGCGGAGCGGCGGTGGGCGATAGCCTGCCGGACGCGTTTGATAACGCGTGGGCATGTGACCCGGTGTCGGCTTTTGGAGGGATTATCGCTTTTAATAGGAAAGTAGATTTGACAACAGCCGGTAAATTAGCGGAACCATTTTTGGAAGCGGTTATTGCTCCTGGATATGAAGATACAGCTTTGGCGCTGTTGCAGCAATCCAAAAAGAATTTACGGATTCTTAGCTTGGAAAACACGGCAGCATCTGAATGGACACTGCGTTCTGTGAACGGAGGACTGCTGATGCAAGAAGCTGATAATGTAAACGAGGATGAAAAAACGTGGAGTACAGTAACCGAAATCAAACCGGATATTTCCTGGTGGGATGATTTGCGTTTGAGCTGGAAAGTAGTTAAGCATGTCAAATCCAATGCGATTGTAGTGGTAAAAGACGGCGTGATAGGGATAGGCGCGGGACAAATGAATAGAGTAGGGGCGGCGGCCATAGCTTTAGAGCAGGCCGGAGCCAATGCGAAAGGCGCTGTTTTGGCATCAGATGCTTTCTTTCCTTTCGCAGACTCAGTGGAACTGGCGGGGCGTTACGGGATAAAAGCGATTATTCAGCCGGGAGGTTCAATAAGGGACCAGGAGAGCATTGATAAGTGCAATGAATTGGGGATTGCTATGATATTTACCGGGGTTCGTCATTTTAAACACTGAGCGTAAAGGTGCAATAGAAAATAAAACCGAGGTTGATGAAATGGGTAAAAAAGTATTGGTTATTGGCGCTGGCGGACGGGAGCACGCTTTGATCTGGAAATTATCTCAAAGCCCTTTGATAGAAAAAATCTATGCTGCTCCAGGTAATCCCGGGATAGGAAATTTGGCCGCGCTGGTGGACGTAGAAGCTGATGATGTGGAAAAACTGCTGATTTTTGCTAAAAAAGAATTGATAGATCTTACGGTGGTTGGCCCGGAAATACCGTTACTGGCAGGGGTGGTTGACAGTTTCGAGAAAGCGGGATTGAACATATTCGGGGCTACAGCCGCTGCGGCGCAAATTGAAGCCAGCAAAGCGTTTGCTAAAAATTTAATGCGTCAATATGATATACCGACTGCCGAATTTAGAGTATTCGATCAAATGGAACCGGCGCTGGAGTATGCGCGAACTTTTACGGAAAAAGGGCGTCCGGTAGTTATTAAAGCCGACGGTCTGGCTGCAGGAAAAGGAGTCGTCATAGCCGCGGATACCAAAGAAGCGGAAGCTGTTTTGGAAAATATGCTGCTTAGAGATGTTTTCGGGGATGCCGGGCGGACGGTTGTGGTGGAGGAATGCCTGCAAGGAGAAGAAGTAAGTTTTTTTGTTATATGCAACGGAAGCGACTACCTTCCGGTAATGTCGGCGCAGGACCATAAAAGAGCGTTTGACGGCGACCAAGGCCCTAATACCGGAGGAATGGGCGCGTATGTGAATCCGCCTGTATTTACTGATGAATTGCAAAAAAAAGTGGAAAAAGAAATAGTAGCTCCGGTTATTAAAGCGATGAACCAGGAAGGAAAACCTTTTCGCGGCGTTTTGTACGCGGGGTTGATGATAACGGACACTGGCCCCAAAGTTTTGGAGTTTAACGCTCGTTTCGGGGATCCGGAAACTCAAGTGCTTATGCCTATGCTGGCAAGCGACTTATTCCCGGTATTAGAAACGGCTGCCAAAGGAGAAAGCTTTACTGACGTGAAAATGGAAATAAACAAAGGCGCTTGTCTGGGGGTAGTATTAGCGTCCGGAGGCTATCCGGGAACTTTTGCTAAAGGTATGGTCATCAGCGGACTGGAATCATTAGACCAAGATGCTCTGGTATTTCATGCCGGGACTAAAATAAGTAAAGGCGATTTAGTAACTAACGGAGGACGTGTCTTAACAGTGGTCTGCCGCGGAGCTGATCTTAAAGCAGCGGCTTTGAGAGCGTATCAGCAGATTAAACACATAAATTTTGAACATATGTATTATCGTAAAGACGTGGGAGAAAGAGTTTGGAAAAAAGTCCGGGGCGGATAAAGAACAAGGAGGACTGATCATGGCTTTTGAACCGGTTTGGCGTTCTGCGGAAACCGACATTTTAGTTAAAGCTTTATTGTTTTTGCAAAATGAAGAAGATGTTAATAGATTTTTGGATGACCTTTGTACGATTGCGGAGATAAAAGCTTTGGGGCAGAGGCTGGCTGTAGCGCAATTATTGACCAAAGAAGCCACATATAGTGCGATAGTTACAGCTACCGGAGCCAGTACCACTACAGTCAGCAGGGTAAAAAGGGCTCTAAACTATGGCTCTGACGGCTATAAAAGAGTTTTAACAAGGATGGACAAGGAGATTGTTTATGAATAAACGCCAAATTCCCAAAGGATTTCGGGATTTGCTGCCCCAGGAAGTCAAGACTAAAAGAGAGATTGAAAAAAGGTTTGCAGAATTATTGCAGAGTTATGGTTATGTGGAAATTATAACTCCGCTTCTGGAGCGTTTGGAGGTAATTGAAACCGGAACCGGTCACAATATCCGGGAGGACTTATTTTTATTGACAGACCGGGAGGGAGGAGTTCTTTCATTGCGGCCGGAAATGACGGTGCCTATTGCCAGGATGGCGGCTACTCATCTTAGGGATGAAAAATTTCCGCAAAGATTGTTCTATATTGCCAATGTTTTTCGCTATGTTCAGCCTAATTTGGCGCATTACCGTGAGTTTTGGCAAGCAGGGATTGAGCTGCTGGGGGTAAACGGACCATGGGCCGACGCGGAAGTTATAAGTTTGGCGGTGAAGTCTTTGCTGGCAGTGGGGTTTAGCAACTTTAAAATAAGTATAAACCATATCGGAATAATCAACAGCGTTTTATCTGACAGCGGCCTTACGAAAGAACAGCGTGAACAAATCCGTGATTTGGTGGAGAAAAAGGATTTGGTCAGGCTGCATCAGATGTTGGATATCTTGCCGATAAAAGCGGAAAAAAAAGAAACTTTAGCTCAACTGCCGATACTGCACGGCAGCATAGATGTGATTAAAAAGATACCGTTCCTTGAAAAAAATTCTCAAGCTTTACAAGCCGCCGAGCAGTTGACAATGATTTATGAGGTGCTGCGGGACTGCGGAGTGGATAAATACATAGTGATAGACATGGGAGTGCTGAGAGGCTTGAATTACTATACCGGCGTAGTCTTTGAAGGGTATTCTCCCGAATTGGGTTATGGACTGTTAGGCGGAGGGCGTTATGATAATTTGATGGGACAGTTTGGGAATCCGGCTTCGGCAGTAGGATTTTCCATGGGTTTAGAAAGACTGGCTTTAGTAGTGCCTCAGCCGCCCGCCGGACCCCCGAGATATATAATAGGCGGACATGATTTTATGAAAATGCATCTGCGGGCTGAAACTCTAAGACAGCAGGGATTTATTGCCGAATTAGATTTGGAAGGATTGTCAAAAGAAAGTTTTCTGGATAAATGGAAGGAGCAAAACCGGGAATTATTATTCCTTGGTTAAACTTATGTGAAAAACATGACTGGAGGTATAAATGGACCAGGATTATTTAACTGTAGCCCTTTGCAAAGGCAGCTTATTAAAATCTACCTGCCGTTTATTTGACGCGGTTGACCTGCCGGTAGGAGGCGTCATAGAGGAAAGCCGCAATATGGTGTTCAGCTTTCCCGAGCGTAAAATTAAATATATCATGTGCCGGCCCACCGATGTGCCTACTTATGTAGAACAAGGCGCGGCGGATTTGGGAGTCGTCGGCAAAGACGTTATAGTGGAGCAGCGCAAAGACGTTTTTGAAATGATAGATTTGGGTTTTGGGTATTGCCGTTTTGTGGTGGCCGGACCTGAGTACCTCGCCGGAATCGGGGTCAAAGATTTGAATTATAAAAGGGTGGCTACTAAATTCCCGGTGGTGGCGGAATCTTTTTTCAGAGATTTGGGCTTGCAGGCGGAAATAATCAAATTGCACGGCAATGTGGAGTTGGCACCGATTATGGGCTTGGCGGACGTGATCGTAGATTTGGTTTCCACGGGCAAGACCCTGAAAGAAAATCATTTATTGGAATTAGCGCCTATTATGGATTCTACCGCCCGCCTGATTTGCAATATGGTCAGCTACCGGACAAAATATGATATGATTCAGCCGCTGCTGGAAAAATTAAATGAAAAAGTGCCGGCAATTGCGGGAAAATAGGTTTTTGTTCGAAAAGAAAGGAAAGGAAGTGAAAATATGCAATTGAAACGTATCGAGGCAAATAGCGAGGAATTAAAGCTGTATTTAGACGCCAGCTCCGCTGACATAAAAAATTATGAAGCCAGAGTTGCGGAAATAGCGTCAAAAATAAGGGAACAAGGCGAGCAGGCTATCTTTGAATTGTCTAAAAAATATGATAACGCTGATATAAATAATGATAATTTTCAAGTGTCTATGGCAGAAATGGAAAAAGCTTACGAAAATGTGGAGCTGGAATATATTAAATCTTTGAGCAAGGCCATCAAAAACATAAGATCCTTTCATGCTAAACAATTGCGGACTTCCTGGATGGACCTTGACGATAAAGGCAATATAACAGGGCAAATATTCCGGCCTTTGGAAAGAGTGGGAATTTATGTGCCGGGAGGAAGCGCGGCTTATCCGTCTTCAGTTTTGATGAATGCTATTCCGGCGCAGATAGCGGGAGTAGAGCAAATCGCGATGGTCAGTCCGCCTGACCCGGATGGAGGAATGAACCCGTATACTTTAGTGGCTGCTTCGGAATTAGGAATCAGCGAAATTTATAAAGTGGGCGGAGCGCAAGCGGTTTTTGCTTTAGCTTGGGGGACGGATACTATAAAAAAAGTTGATTTAATCAGCGGGCCTGGCAACATATACGTAACTTTAGCTAAAAAATTAGTTTATGGGGATGTTGATATAGATATGCTGGCCGGACCCAGTGAAATACTTATTGTAGCTGATGAAAAAGCCGACCCTGGATATTTGGCGGCTGACTTGCTGTCTCAAGCCGAACATGACGTTTTAGCCCGTAGTATTTTGGTGTGCCATGACCGGGACCTGCTGGATAGAGTGGAAAAAGAACTGAGTCTGCAAATACCGAAACTGAGCAGACGGGATATTATAATAAAAGCTCTGCGCAGTAATGGAGTTTTTATTGTTACCGAAAACGTTCAGCATTCCTGCGAAGTAGCTAATTTAATTGCGCCTGAACATATGGAGTTAATGCTGGAAGATCCATTCGCTCATTTATATTTGATAAAAAACGCCGGGGCTATTTTTATGGGAAGTCATACGCCGGAACCGGTGGGAGATTATTACGCGGGACCCAATCATATTTTACCTACCGGCGGCACAGCGCGGTTCTATTCGCCGGTAACGGTTGATATTTTTAGAAAAGCTTCCAACTTGATTTATTATTCGCAAAAAGGATTGGAAGCCGGAGCTCAAGACATAGTGAATTTAGCTACGGTGGAAGGATTGACCGCCCATGCTAATTCTGTAAAAATACGGCTAGAACGGCAATAGGAGATGGACTATGAATGATGTCAGAAAAGGCGAAATAATCAGAAAAACCGGCGAGACAGAAATAAAGCTATTGCTGAATATTGATGGGACCGGCGCAGGGGATATCGATTCGGGGATACCTTTTTTAGATCACATGCTACATCTTTTGGCTGTACATAGTTTATGCGACTTAGAATTGAAAGCCCGAGGCGATCTGAAGGTTGATGATCACCATACGGTGGAAGATATAGGGATTTGCCTGGGCGAGGCTTTGAAGCAGGCGCTAGCGGATAAAAAGCGCATACACCGCTATGGAGAAGCGACTATTCCTATGGATGAAGCGTTGGC
>JAISDD010000077.1 GCA_031265005.1 Syntrophomonadaceae bacterium
ATTTTTGAACATGGAGAAACAGTAATGAAGAAGTTACTTTTTATCGCACTTTTCCTCTCCCTTGGTTTCAGCGCTTTCGCGCTCACCTTTGACGCGGGAGGCGGCACAATCAACGCCTACAGCAGCTTGCGGCTCTTCTGGCAGTATCAGAATATTGATATTGACAGGGCTGACTCCAACGCAAGAGATTACAACCGCAACTCTATTCCGATAGGCGCTCAGAGCAACTCCCGCCTCGGCTTCACCTTCGCCAAGGACAACTACGGCGCTCAGGTTGAGTTCGGTTTAAATTTGGTCGAAGAACATGTAGGCTCCGCAAATTCCAGCCTCCGTTTAGCTCACTTTAACTACGGCTTTGACGGGATCGGGAAACTGACCGTTGGCTTGCAGCCTTCCCTCACCGGAACGGATACCTATTTCAGCCAAAAACTTAACCCAGCTATAACCGGCGGTGACGATGGCGCGTCAGGGATCGGAGGTGTCAGCACCGAACGTCACGCGGCAATTACCTTTGCTCTGAAAGACAACCTTGCTTCTATACAGCTTACCCCCACGGCAAAATATACCACCGCTATTACCGCGGCAGGTAGCGCTTATTCACAGACATACGACAATAATACTAATGCCAATGAACTTCGCCAACTCATTCCTATGATCTCTTTGGGATTTGACGGTTCCAAAGCGTTGCAAGTGCCTGTGAAGGTTGGTCTTACCTATGCTTTATTCTCAGGAATCGGGGATGATAATTCAACTCCAACAGACCCTAAAAATGATGAAACATACAACATAAACGCGTTTATCGCAACAGTAGTTACCAATCCTCAATTCGGACCTTTCGGCATCACCGTGGGTGGCTTCTACTCCATGAACGGCAATGTTTTCGGTGAAATAAGAGGATGGAACGGCGGCAGAGGTCAAAATACCGCCGTGGGCGCTATTACTACCTTTAGTCGCAAGAAAGCAGGCGAAATCTATGATATCATAGCCTTCGGCGTCGCGGCGGAAGGCAGATATAAAATAAACGACGCTGTTACGGCGGCTCTGGGCGGCGGCTACCAGCAGTTCTCCTTTGATAAAGCTCAAGCGGCTTGGGAAGACGCCTCCAACTTCGGCATATACGCCAATACCACCATTAAACTGGGCAAGGTTTTCTCTATCATTCCTGAAGTTGACTATTTGCAGTTAGAATCCGTCAGCACCGGGCACAATAAAAAAGCCGACAAGCTCAACGAAATCATCGTTGGGGCACAACTTAAACTCGACATCTAACCCGCAACTTCTAAAAAGATGATGATTTACCACACTAAAGGGGGCGAAAGCCCCCTTATTCCGTTTTCAACCGGAATAATATTATTGGGTGCCGTTTATCAGATCCACTATTGAAATTACATCAACTCCCAAAAGCGTTTTAATATTTTTCTTTATCTTTATAAAATTTTCAAAATCCGCGATAATAACAGGCTTCATGGCATCCTCTTTAATTATGTCGCAGAAAAGCTCAACGCTATAATCCTCCGTGTAATAATCAACTGAAACAGGGAGGTTTTCAAATATATTGCCCAGCCATTCGACCACCCCGTTTTTCCCGTAAACTACGCATTCAAAAATATTCAGTTTTTTAAGCAGATCGGAAAATATCTCCGTAAGGAGTTTAAGTTCCGCGTGTGACGGCAGAAGAGATTTGTATTCCATTGTCATCAGCGAATTGATAACAAACTGTCTTTCCTCCGAATAGAGCTCGTTATTTTCGCCGCATTTTGTGCCGAAAAACTGTTTTACTTTCGGCGATAGCCATTCGGAGCCGTCCACACACACACGATTGCGGAAATCGGCGTAATACGGGGTATTGATTGCCGGAATAGCGGAACCAAGCACAAGGCAGACGTAGGCGGTATAACAATGGGGATATGGGCATAATGAGGCTATGGGTAAAAATCTGATAGGTTCTTCCGCGTCTTCAAAGATATTCTGAATGAGCTTTCCGCTGAAGCATTGAAACAGATTTCCCGTTTCAAGCTCCAGATGGGCAACCCAGTCGCCGGCATAGCAAAAGGAATTATTTTGATTCTTCCCCCATATATCCTGCTGAAAGGAAAAGAGGGGAGAGTTAAATACGCTCCAGGTTTTGATATGTTCTTCAACGGATAAACCGGTCAACCTTGGGATATGGGATTGTGTGATATCCCTTGCCTCCATAATGTGGCAATCAGCCCCCAACTCAGATTTGCAAATTTTCATTATATCAGGGATATGGGGTATTGATTCGTCATTTGCCGTGAGTTCGAGCGTAAAAGCGATTCCTTTTTGTCTACAAATATTTATATTTGAAAAGAGGGTATCCAGCCGGTTTGTTCTCACGAGCTCCAGATAGTGGAAGGAAAACTTGAAAAATAGACGCTCGGTGAGTTCTCCCGGCAGATTAGATATTTCATCTATCACTTTTGAGACAGTGCCGTTTGTTACTATTGAAACGAAATGCCCGGTTTTAAGAAAGGTTTCTGTTATTTCCGTGATACCCGGATATAAGAGAGTCTCGCCAGCCGCACATAGATTAAGGTTTGAAACACCGCCGAGACGCTCAACTGATAAAGCGCCCGCCATAGCTTGAGGGGAATGGTTGAAGCGAACCGGCAATTTATCAAAATCTCCGGTTTGGGTGATATAGCAATAGTGACAGCGCAAATTACAGGCGGTAACAGGAAAATGGCAGTTGATAAACCTTTTAATCATTTATTCCTCAACTCCTTCATCGCGTTTATGTTGTAATGATAATCCCCAAAAATTAACATTTGTGGGGTTCGTTACTCCTTAATTCAAATAAATTTAACTAGTTAATTAAACGTACCAAAAACGTTCGTTTAAAATGATCAAAAATTTTATTCACATAAGAAAAAATTAAAAGTGCTTGATTTTTAATAAAATATTCAATAGACTGCATTTACAAGGCTTTATACGTACCGTTAAAATATACTTTTGCTATAAATGTTGACGGGCTAATGTGATCATTTTAAACGAACGTTTTTCATGATCACATTGGATCATGTATATAGCTGTAAATAATTGTTTTTATTGATTTGGCATGTTTTATCAAGAGAGCTTTAGAGTGTTTTGTTTTTGAGTGAACTTTCAGAATCTAAAGCGGCTATCCTATTAAAATTTCCCTGCCGTTCAGTTTAACAGATTTCTGAACGGCATCAAGCAATATCATCGTATCTATTCCTGCTTTTGAATCTGAAACGGGACTTCTATGATTGTTTATCGCGGAAATAAAATCCTGCGCCATGCTGACTAAAGCTTCGGCGGCGGACAGGATCGGGGTATCAACATCGCCTGTATGATAGCTGTATTTTATCCGTTCATTTTCAATATATTGGGCATAGCCTGAGTTGTAGATTGTAAGTTTTTCTATAGGTTCAGTATCATCAAACAGCAACATTTTTTTACTGCCGCCTATCAATACCTTTCTGATTTTTATGGGAGAAATCCAAGATACATTGATATGCGCAATGAAGTTATCTTCATAAAACAGCGTTACGTAAGCGATATCCTCTATATTGCCGGTGTGGGAAATACCGGTGGCGCTGACGCTGTGCGGCAATTTATCACAAATGTAATTGAGAATTGAAAAATCATGTACCGCAAGATCTCCAAGAACGTTAACATCAAGTTGAAACCGCCCTAAATTATATCGGACAGAATCATAGTATTGCAACGAACCCAGCGAGCCTTGTTGAATGAGTTCACGTATTTTGCGAACAGAATCTGTATATAAAAAGGTATGATCGCACATTAAAATTTTCTCTTTTTTGTCCGCCAGTTCAGCAATTTCATTGGCTGCGGACAAACTGTCCGCCATAGGTTTTTCAACTAACACATGTTTATCATGTTCTATAGCGGCTTTTGCCGTTTTATAATGTTCCGATGCCGGTAGAGCCACAACAACGGCATCCACCGAGGGATCCTTAAATATATCTTCTGTGTGCTTTGTTACAGTAATTGAGGGGCGGAGTTTTTTAACGGCATTTAACTTATCATCGTTTCTATCCATTACATATCTTATATTTACATCAGCGGTTAAAAAAGCGCGGATTAAATTTTTACCCCAATAGCCGCAACCCAATATAGCTATGTTTAACATTAATACTCCTAGTTTTTCCCTTCTTTTCTGAGCACAAAAAATAATTTTATGATATTCACTATATAGTTTTTAATCTGCTTAAAGAAATTTACTTTGGAATTCGGATCATCCGTCCATGTTACAGGGAGCTCTTTTATATTAAATCCCTGCCTCTCAGCCCGTATGATTAATTCTATACAATAAAACCAGCCGGGGAGATCGCTTGCGCCGCTGATAAGTTTTTCAACACATTTTTTTCTGTAGAATTTGAAACCGCATATAGCGTCATCTATTCTCATGTTAAAAACAATTTTAAGCAGATATTTCAAACCGTATGATGATACGGATCGATACCATTTTCTGCCGATCACCACAGAACCTTTGCTTAATCTGGAGGCATTCACAATATCCGTTTCTTCATTCTTAAAAAATTTATCAACTTCCAATAAACAATTAATATCCGTCGAGAGATCTATATCCATATAACCCACAATATCCGAATTGTTTTCCGCGCAGCCCGCACGAAACGCCAGACCTACTCCGCGCTCGGCAAGTTTTATATATTTCACCTGATTGAACTTAGCAACGTAGTCTTTCGCGATATTTTCCGTTTTATCCGATGAACCGTTATCGACAACAGTTAAAACATAACGCCCGAGAAAAAAATTATCCATAAACGGCAGCAACTTATCAAGCCCTCTTTTTAACCTTTTTTCTTCGTTTAACACAGGCAGCAAGATATTGACAGTGTTCATAGAATATTCCTGTTTAACTTTTCAATGGACGCTATTAGGTATTTTTGCTTTTTATACACCAGATTAAGCAA
>JAISDD010000170.1 GCA_031265005.1 Syntrophomonadaceae bacterium
AACGCCGCTTACGCATTTTCAAAACTTGTGCTTTCTGCCGTTGCTTTTCCCGAATATAAGCCGCTTTTTTAGCGCCTAAACGAACAGCTTGTTCATTATTCCAGCGGCGCTTAATTCGAGGCATACATTCTGCCAGCGCTTGAACTTGTTCTTTTAGGTACAACTCCATAATCCCATGTTTAAAAGATACTTTCTTGACTATTTCCAGCTTCCCCTCGGCAATCAGCGCTTTCACCTGACTGGGCGTTAGCCGCAATATTTGGTAAACTTGAGCAGGCGTTAAGAAATCGTCGTTCACAACCCAAAGCTACCTCCTTTTCGTTGCGCCAAAAAGCTTATCAATAATTATTATAGCATTTTCATAAAGGCCTCCACGCCGTAGTTTAGTTTCGCCTGAAAATACCTTAATAAACTGCCTCACATGCATGAAACGCCTAGCCAGTTCCAAATAATCACAAAAAAGCCGCCTGTTTTTTATTTTACAAGCAGCTTTTTATATCCTAGCTTATTTTATTGTAACATTGTAAACAAAAAATTATCTAGGCAACTTGCACATTCACAGCACGCAGTTTTGAGCTGTCTTTAGGGTCTTGTTCGGTATCAAAGGTTACACTTTGTCCTTCGGCTAAAGTTCTGTAGCCGTTCGCCTGTATAGCTGAAAAATGTACAAACACATCTTCTCCGCCATTATCGTTGGTGATAAAGCCAAATCCTTTTTCCGAATTAAACCATTTAACTGTTCCGTTGCTCATCTCGTATTACCTCCAAATATTTAAAAATTAGCACTCTATAAATACACACAAAAACACATGCTTTCGTAAACCATTACATGAACCAATGACTTACAGAAGCATGTGAAACAATGTAACTTTTAGAATACTTTTTTATTTTAGCATCATGAAATAAATGTGTCAAGGATTTTTAGTACAAAATTTTACTTTTTTTAAAATAATAAAAATGTCTTAAAAATTTATTAAGCCGAAATATTTCAGCGCGGCTTACCTGAAAATAATTTTGGCAAAAACAAATAAGGCAGCCTTAATAATGCACCATTTCCGCTTGCGGAAGTAAAAAATGGCGGATGTACATCTTAACAACGGTAACAAAGAAACCCAAAAATATAAGACATTACAGTACCCATATAAAAAAATAAAACTCCGCTTAATAAAATCAATACCGGGGCGATAATGGTAAAAATCAATAATATACTCAGCAGAAAAACTGCAAATAAATAAAGCATCATATAATGAGGCTGGGCTCTGATGATATTTATGATTAAATCACCGCATTTGAAAGCGTCTTCCAAGCGGCGCGATAAGCTAAAATTAGCTAAAGCTACAGGTATCAGCGAACTCACGCATAATAATAACAAAGAGCTGAAAAAGCCGCCTAAAAAAGGGATATTGCCCAAAACAATAAAGCCGGCTAAAGGCGGCAGCAAATAAAAAATTATAATTAACAATGCCCATAATCCTTCTTGAACAAATTGCCTCCAATTTATCCAGTCAGGCAAATCGTAACGGCACATTATTCCTCTGCGCATACAAGCCAAGTAATAGCCTAAAGTGACGATATTAACGACCGGTATGATAGTCAGCACCGTACCTATTAATATTTTCAGCGGCCAATATTTATCAGCGAAAGGATAGGTTAGCATATTTTGCCAATATATATTCATTCAAGTACCTCCTTCAGTAATACATATTACCGAAGGAGATTTATATGCTAGAGCTTAACAAAAAACGCTTAAACGCAAAGAAATTCGCTCAGTTAGTATAGTGAGGAGTGTCGTCCTGCATACTCATCCATTCATCCTCGCCCATCTCGTAATCATCTTCAACATCCAGCCGCATATTTTGGATTTCTTGGATTTTAGGCGCCCATTGCTGAACTCTTGTGGCTACTAAACTCTCTTTTACTTGGTCTACTACTAAAATCTGATCATCTTCTAATTCCACGCCTATGTTATATAAACCGCTCTCTAAATCAGCGCTCACAATTAAACCTTCGTATTCTTCTCTACTGAAGTTACTGTTTCGTAAAAAATCGTCTTTATTTACGATACGCCCTATTTGTTGTTGAGCCATGATATAACCACCTCCGTTTTTTATAAAAATATTATTTCCATTCGCAGCGGTGTTTACTCATTATAAAAACGTCTCCTGAAAATTTGCTATCAACGCTTCTTTTTGCAAATGGCTCAGCTTTTTGAGGGCTTTTTCTCTTCTAAGCGCGGCGCTTTTATCACACAGTTTCTCCGTATAGACGCATTCAACCGGCAATCTGCTCCTGGTGTATTTGCTGGCCTTGCCGCTGTTATGGCACTCAAGGCGGCGGCGCAAATTAATGGTATACCCGGTATAAATAGTTCCGTCCGCGCATTTTAACATATAAACAAAATATATCCTCAACCATTAACACCCCTAAAATATGAAAAAACCTGACAAAAATTTGCCAGGGCATAAATTTGAAAATCGTTTATTTTAAATAACACGTTTAGAAGCGATGATGAGTAACTTTTAAAGGTAAATTAAATTTATGGGTAATGGTATTGCCAATTTCTTCAATATCATGCAAAGTTACATCGATAACCAAACATTTTAAACGGGCATAAATACGATACGCGTTATCCAGCTCTTCCGCCACCAAATCATCAATATTATAGCTGTCTCCTTCTTTGAAATCCGCACCTTGCATCCGTTCTTTCCGCAATGACAATAAAGTTTCAGTGTCTATGGTCAACCCCGCCATAGATACAACGCCTTTCAGAGCTTCAATTTCTTTAGGAATTTCGGTGTCAATCAAAATAGGATAGTTTGCTACTTTAATGCCCAAATTAGCCATATGCATGGAAAGAGGCGTTTTAGAAGTACGCGGCAAGCCTAAAATTATCAGATCAGCGTCTTTAAAAGTATCTAAATTTTGACCGTTGTCATGTTCTATGGTAAATTCTATCGCTTTCATCCTGTTAAAATACTGATCATCTAAAGTATGGGTCAATCCAGATATATAAACCGGCTTCAGTCCGGTCTTAGCTTCGATCATATCAAATAAAGGCGTCATGATATTCAAGGCTATCACTCCCTTGGCCCGTGCCGCGGAATCCATATAACTGCTCAGTTCCTGCTTTACAATGGTGTATATGACTAAGGCGTCTTCTTCGCTGGCCTTCTCTATAATTTCATCTATTTGGATTTCTTTGGTAACTCTGGAAAAACGAGTGATACTACGTTCTACTTGGAACTGCAAAACTGAAGCAACCGCGATTTTTTCCGCTGTCTCCCCCACTGAATCCGACACAGCAAAAATGTGTAATTTTTTTTCCATAGAAATATCATCTCCTCATGGCAGTTTTAAAAAAATACTCATATACCCACATTAATGATTCTATATTAATGGTATGATATCCTTTTTATTTTCATAAAACAATGGGATTCCGTAAAAATATGGTCAATAACACGTAAAAATTTTCTGCCTATGAAGTATCGGCCTTCATATGTCCCAGCCCCCTGTTTAAAAATACATTTTCATTTATTAACCGAGTTTAGGCAATAGTTATTTTATGCCCAGAACAGACATGATAAAACCAGTTTCTAAATTATCCTCTGTAAAATCGCTTGGAGGTATGGATGATACCTGAATATACACACAAGGCGCTGGACCCCAACATCCCTGTTTCGGATTTTCCCTCTGTCCGCAGGATAATTTTGAAGAGTTCGAATAAATAACCGTTGAAAATATCCTTTATTTGTAGAGTAAAAGTGTCCCTCCTGTGGGAAAATTTTTTAGACAACTCCATATTTTTTCAACGGCGGCAAAGAAAAATAATCTCTTACACCATTTTTAAAAAAGGGGTACAATCTAAAAACAGAAATAATTTCTCAAGCGTTAATCATAAAACATTTGGAGGGTTTATCGTGAGTGAAACGGACCACGCGGGAGTTCTGACTGTAAACAGGCAAAAGATTTTAGGAAGTACGGGTCTTTTGGCTTTCATCGTACTGATGAATATGTTCATTCCCCTTTCCACCGATTTATATTTACCGGCTCTGCCCAAAATGAATCTTTATTTTCACAGCAGCGCGGCTGTTACTAATATGACTTTGAGTGTTTTCTTCGTCTGCTATGCCGCCGGCATTTTGTTTTGGGGTCCCGTCAGCGATAAATATGGCCGCAAACCGGTTATTATCATCGGCAACGCGGTTTACGTTTTAAGTTGTATCGCCTGCGCCATGTCCGTCAATGTTTATTTCCTCATTCTGGCCCGGGCTTTTCAGGGAATCGGCGGTGGTGGCATCACTTCAGCGTCCACCGCGATAATCAAAGACGTTTATTCCGGGAAAAGGCGGGAAACGATTTTAGCCGTTACCCAGTCCATATCCGGCTTAGCGCCGGTGCTGGCGCCTATGATCGGCGCTTGGATCTTGCTTGTTACCAGCTGGCGCGGTGCTTTTTGGGCTTTGCTGGCTGTCAGTTTGGTAAACGCGCTCTTGGCTTTCCTATATGAAGAAACACTGACCGAAGAGGAAAAATACCGCGGAAGCCTGCGCGGAGTTATGAGCCGTTTGCTCATTGTGCTGAAAAATAAAAGTTTTTCTATTCCGGCCGTTATTTTTTCTTTGAGTTCTTTACCTTTTATGGGCTTTATCTCCATTTCTTCTTATGTGTACGTGGATTATTTTGGTCTCAGCGAACAAGTATACAGTTATTATTTCGCTGTCTGCGCCTTGATCTCTACCATGGGACCGATCATCTATGTCCGTTTTTTTACCGATTTCCCTAAAAGCAGATTCGTACTTTGGTATTACAGTTTGACCTCTTTCTGCGGCTTACTATTTATTTTTCTGGGCCGTTTGTCACCTTCGCTTTTTTTTATTTCCGCAGTTTTATTCTTTTTGTGTTACGCGATGATTCGCCCCTTCGGCATCAACCTTCTTTTTGAGCAGCATGACGGAGATACTGGTTCGGCTTCCGCGGTGATCAACACGGTATTTATGGTCGCCGGGAGCATAGGCATGACTGTCACCGCTTTACCCTTAGGAAATATCGTGGTGCGGCTGGGTATTTTTACAACATGTATAGCTTTCGCCGCCATCGCCGCTTGGTATCTATTCTTAAAATCCGCCGTTCCTTGTAAAGGAGTTAAAGATTGACCGGCGAATTCAGAAACCAGCCAGCAACGAATTATATGTTACCGCATAAGTTGAGGTAATAGTTTTTATGTTTAAAAATGAAATTTACAGACCTCGCCTTTATTGCAGCGAGTCAAGGAAAAAGGACATCGCCAGTATATCCCCTTTGATGACTTAAAAAAAGGAGCTTTCTGTTTACTTAGTTTTGTTCTAGTTCAACTGATGAAAACTGACAAACTTTTTTGGTGAAAATACTTTTTAATGATTGCGCCTCGGGACTGTGCTGCTGTGCTGCATGGCTCGTACGCATCCAGCCTTGAAAATCCTCTTTGTCTGCCCACTTACTCACCAAGCAATAACCTGCTGTCTTGGTACCTTCGGTTTTCCAACACTCCGAAGAAATGCAGCCGGGTGCGCTCTGCGCATTAGCGATTTTTGCTTTTATGATTGCCAATAGCTTATCCCCCGCACTACTTTCGCCTTCAAACACTACCTGCACAATAAACATTGATAAATCCTCCCACTTCTTCCTTTCATTGACCTTGACAAATTAATAAGCGGCGCTGAAACAACTGGTCTTACGCGCTTCACGCCGATCGTTGTAAGGTCTAGTATTATTCCTGTATGAAGTCTTTGTGCAAGGGTATTGACTACCGCATCTCAGTCACACTTCACTATAAAAACAAAACGCGCCACTCTGCCAAAACTGGACTTATGTCCCGCCTAAGCGAACCGCACGTTTTCTTTGTAATTGTAACATATCAACCGGACGATTTCAACTGGGTATAAATAAAAAATAATCATTGTACTTCATACAAACTGAAAAAAATTTTTGGTGTCTATTTTTTTATTGACATCCATGTCTTGATGATGTACTATTATTCACGCAGGTGTTAGTTGCGGCTAACTATTGATATTGTTTCCGTAGGGTGATTGCTAAAACATTGTCTCACAAATCGCCTAAAAACAGGGGAAATGATAACAATCTTGATGTTGCCAGCATTGAAAATACATGCTGAATGTTCACTCATAATCAATGCGGCGACGTATCAAACGTAAAGGAGGCGTAAACTTGAAAAAAATATTTTCTGTTATTATCCTCATCCCGCTTTTAATCGGCGCATTCACAACAACCGCCTCCGCGGCTTTCAATTCATGGAACGAAGTGGTCGACGAAATGGAAGAAGTATGCGACGAAGCCTATGACATTTATGTATCAGGAAATATCGAAGCCGCCAAAGCTCAAGTAGACGTCGCGTATTTCAGTTATTATGAAAAAATAGGGTTTGAAAGAACTGTAATGGCCTATATATCCGGTGACCGCGCCGCGCAAGTGGAATATCAGTTCAGCTTTATAAAGAAAGCGATGACTGAAGGCAAAGCTAACAGCGAGATCAAGGCTTCTTTAGATAAGTTAGTTCAGTTTCTGCGTGAGGACGCTAACCAGTTAGACGGAAAAGAAGAGAGCGCGGCGGCTGTTTTTATCGCCTCGCTGTTAATTATTGCCAGAGAAGGTTTTGAAGCTATCATCATTGTGGGAGCCATCATCGCTTATCTGGTTAAGAGCGGCAACGCTCAAAAAACCAGCGCGGTCTACTGGGGTTCACTCATAGCGCTGGGCGCCAGTGTCTTGATGGCTGTCATCTTAAATAACCTGTCTTCTATAAGCGGCGCAAATCAAGAAATCATTGAAGGATTTACCATGCTCATCGCGGTCGCTGTTCTTTTCTATGTAAGCAACTGGATGGTGTCAAAAGCGGAGGCGGCTGCGTGGAGCGGCTATATTGAAGGCCGGGTCGAGAGTTCTATCGCCAAAAACAGCGTCTTTTCATTAGCTTTTGCGGCGTTTCTCGCGGTTTTTCGTGAGGGCGCGGAGGTAATCCTTTTTTATCAGGCCCTCATAGCAGACACACAAACCTATATCAATATGATTTGGCTGGGACTTGGGATCGGCTGCGTAGCGCTTGTTGTAATTTACATACTCATCCGCTTTTTAAGCATAAGACTGCCGCTGAAGCCTTTTTTCCTGGGTACAAGTATATTGATAGCCATTATGTCTGTCTCTTTCATTGGTTCCGGGATCAAGGAACTTCAGGAAGGCAATTTAATTGGAGTGACCCCTTTGTCTGGGATTTCTTCTGTTGATATACTGGGTATTTATCCCACACTTGAAACGCTTATTCCACAGGCGCTCTTAATCTTAATCACTATCGTTACTTTCGCGCTCCAAATCAAAAATTGGAAAAAAGCGAGAGAGGGGGCGTAAGCCGAAAAAAATGCTAACTAAGGCAGCGCATTGATACTTATATGAGTTTCACTCGTATGCTTTAAAAAATTTACACAAAATATTTTTAGGAGGTTATCATTAATGAAAACAAAAAAAACACATGTGCTTATTCTTATGCTGGTATTTGCGTTGTCTATTTTCGCGCTGGGCGCTTGTTCGTCATCACAACCACCAGCCAATTCTAACACCAACACCAACAGCGGCAGCGGCAATGAGGCAGGAAATACAGGCGCCGCAGCACCCGGCACGGAAGCTGGTTTCGAAGAATTTCCTCTGGGCGACGACATTGAGCTTGGCCCTCTAAATGTAGCTGGTGTTTATTTCCAGCCTGTTGATATGTTACCTGCTGGTAACAGCCGTCCCGCAGCCGAGGCTGACATGCATCTGGAAGCCGATATCTCAGCTCTGCCCAACGACCTTGGTTACGGCGTGGGCGACTTCGTTCCCAATTTGACAGTTAGATATGAATTAGTCGCCGAAGACAGTACTGTAACCGAAGGTACTTTTATGCCTATGAACGCCAGCGACGGTCCGCATTACGGCGCTAATGTTAAATTTCCCGGCGCCGGGACTTATAAAGTACGTTTTCTCATAACCAACCCGGAAGCTCAAGGTTATTTATTACACGTTGATAAAGAAACTGGTGTTGAAGGCCGTTTCTGGAACGAACCCCTGATCGCGGAATGGGATTTTGATTTTGTCCCAAGGACTTGGTAAATTTTACATACAGTTACATAACCTATTCATCAGCGGTTACGAAGTGCGTCGTTTTTAGACTGGCGCATTTTGTAACCGTGCAGGTTATTCGAAATATTTTTCATATAATATAAACATACAAAGGATGGTAATAATATAACCATGATGAAATATTTAGTACAGGTTGTGCAAAATTCTCTTACCGCCGCCATTATTTTAGCGGTGGTATTTGCGCTGGTATACAATGAAAACCAAACTGAAGCAGCCAAAAAAAAGTGGATTATAATAGGCGCTGCCGCTGGAGGGATTTTTGCTCTGGCGCTGGCGTTTTTAAAGCACACTACTGTACTGATTAACAGGGAGCATTGGAATATAGGTATTCTGTCCATATCAATTATAGCAGGCATTGTATTTATTATCTTGTTGTGGGGATTTTTCAAAAACAGAGCGCC
>JAISDD010000243.1 GCA_031265005.1 Syntrophomonadaceae bacterium
ATATTATATTTGAAGATGAACAATTGTTAGCCATTACTGACATCAACCCATCTGCGCCGGTACATGTGCTTATTATACCCAAAGCTCATATCAGTTCGCTGAATGATGCTGATACTAAATATCAAAATCTTTTGGGGCATATACAAATAATATCTGCCCGTTTGGCCAAAGAAAAAGGTATCGCTGGCTCTGGATATAGGCTGGCATGTAATAACGGAGATAATGGAGGGCAAACAGTACCGCACTTACATTATCATTTGCTGGGCGGTAGAGAATTACAATGGCCGCCTGGATAACTTGACGGATATGATAAGGAATAGTAAAATATAAAGGCATTTATTCAAAAAGCTGCGAGGGGAGGGATACGATGAGTGAAGTAAAAGTCGGAAAAAATGAATCCCTTGATAGTGCACTTAAGAGATTTAAACGGTCTTGTCAAAAAGCAGGCGTTATGCAAGATATTAGGAAACACGACCACTATGAAAAACCTAGCGTTAAGAAAAAGAAGAAATCTGAAGCGGCACGAAAGAAGAAGAAGTTTTGATTAAGGGTATAATTTTTAAAGGGTCGGCATAAAAAGTCAAAAACATACTATCGCAAGAGGATTTAGGTCTGGTAGAATTTTATATTCTATCAGACTTTTTAAAATCTTGATAAAATGTTTGTATAGCGCGTACAATACCCCATTTTAAATTAGCGCTTTAAAAAAATAGAATTTCAGTAGGGGACAGGAGTGAATGGGATGAGCTCTATAAATAAAGGATTTTATGATAAGAGGCGGCGGCGCTATATCAAAATAGTTATCGTCGTGGTGCTGATTTCTTTTTTATTAAGCATAATCGCTTACGGATTTATGTAATACTATTCTCTATTAAAAACGCAGACAAATATAACCTAAAGGTCACGAGATTTGTCTGCGGCTAAGGAAAATAGTATGTACTAATCCGCTTTAAGGGAACTATTTAATGCGGATTAGTATAAGAAACTCGCATACGATAATGCACTTCTTGTTTACTGTTGGGAGTTATGTTATAAATAAATAAGAAAAATTTTGTTCTCAAAAAGAATATTAACCTGGGGATGTTATCTATTTAATGTATTTTGGGGGAACATCATGTTTGGGTATACGGTCGGGATATCTATAATTTTATTTTTTTTATTGGCGCTAATATCTTTAAAACGCCTTATGAGCGGTAAAAGCGCGGGAATACCAGGAAAAGCGACCGGCATAGTAACCATAATCTTGATTATATCATTTGCCATATGGATATTTTATGAAATACCGCTGTATGAAAAGCAGCAAGCTCGTTTAAATTTCGAAAACGGCCAAAAATATTGGGGGCAGAATGATTACGAAAACGCTTTGCAAAGTTTTATGGCGGTAAAAGATATTGATGAACAAACCTATGGACAAGTGCAGCCGTACATAGCTGAATTACAGGAAATTATGGCTGAAGATGCTTTAAAGCAGGCAAAAGAATTGTACTCCCAACAACAATATGACGATGCTTTAAGTATGCTGCAAAAAAGTATGGCTAATTTTATTCTCCCTGAATCTCAGGAACTGTTGCCACTGTATACTGATGCCGCTAACAATTGATTTAACATGAGTTATGTGATTTTTTAATAATAATGATCATATGGTTAAGACATTAAAATCATTTAGAGGTGTACTGAAATGGAGTTACGGCGTCAAAAAAAATGGGTTGAGAGACTATATGCTACTGTTGCGATAATTATAGGCTTGATTCTGCTGATGAGTTTTTTAGGACGTTATTTAATGATAAGTATGGAAGCTCCGGAAAATATGATAGTATATGCGCTGGAAGATGCAAATGTTTATTATGCTCCGCCTTATATTGAAAATAATGGGCATCTTGAGGCAATTGAAGTAAAGAAATTAAAAGCTATGACCATTAAAGAAGCGAAAGAATTAAACTATAAAAGAGACGCCAACAGCAACGATTTGGGATATTTTAAAGAAATGACCACTTTAAATTATAATATCCTTTTGGCATTCGGACTGACCGAACCTAATCCCAGCCGCTGGAATGAAGACGGAACCTGGAATTGGTGAAGGTTGGGGATAGGCATGATTTTGGCTTTAGAGGCGTATAATGTCTTTGCGTATTATGAACAAACTGTTTGAATCAATAAAGACGGATTGAGAAATATGTGGCGATGATTTTTAATTAATAATTTTCACCCGAAACGATCACGGGATTTTCAGAAAATGAATGCGTGTGGAGGAGTATTGATGGCTATTGAAGTGTTGCCGAATGTATTTCAAATAAAAGTACCGTTGCCGAAAAGTCCTCTTAAAGAGTTGAACGCGTATTTGTTAAAAGGTAAAAATAAACATTTATTGGTTGACAATGGTTTTAATTTGGAAGAGTGCCGGCGGGCTTTGCTGAAAGGAATAAACGACTTAGGGGTTGAACTGGAGGAGCTGGACTTTTTTTTGACGCATGTTCACGCTGACCATTCCGCGTTGATTTACAATTTAGTGAACGATGAATCGATAGTTTATTTCAGCGCCAAAGATGCGGAAGTTTTTAACGAGGTAATTAAACCCAGTTATTCTCTCCGTATCAATGAAATATTGCTGGAAAACGGCTTTCAGAAATCACTGGAATCAATGGCGCCGTCCAAGAGATTTTTTGATAATAACCGGGAGTTGAATTTTCATTTACTGAATGACGGCGATAATATCAGTGTTGGCGGTTATAATTTTACTTGTCTGCTGACTCCA
>JAISDD010000269.1 GCA_031265005.1 Syntrophomonadaceae bacterium
ACAACCTATATGTATAAACCGACATGTATTCTCCCAGATTATCTCTTCCGTCTTTAACATCGCCCAAAACAGACCAATTAAAAGAGTCTTGCACATTTTTATCTTTGTATTTGTACAACTTAACTCACTCCTTCTTTAATAATTACTAATACTTTAAAAACTATCCCTATGTTAAAACAATGCTGCTAATTATGGTTTCTGCAATAACACCTGCAGACTTAAAGGTCATTAATACAACAAATATCCTTTCATAACCTGTACAAAGACACGCACAACTTCAGGTAACAATAACGGCCTGTCCTTTATAGCAATTTTTAGTATAATTAGATATTTTTGTCATATTATGCCATTACTTAGAACATTACACCTATAGAATAAAAATCCCTACTAGTTAGTAGTCGATAATTTTCAGGTTTTTATTTAGCGTTTATTAAAATAATTTATTTTTTACCAAGCTAATTGACATTTAATTTCTTGAAGTAGCCCTATGCCCTAGCCCTATCGCCACTTCGTCCAAATGCAGCAAACCTATGCCTACAAACAATGCTACGCTTACATGATCCTCATATCTGGCTATCCCTATCTTTCCCCCAATATTAAGGCCTAAAGATTTCGACATAATCTGAGTTACAGCTTCTCTTGCGGCTCCGGCAATAGCCCCTTCTTCTGAATGAATATCTTTTATGACTTTCTCTCTCTTAGACGCTACCACTGCCCGCTCAATTATTTTACCCACCGAATTTATAAATTCTCCGCCATAATCAATAGCCACCGTTTTTATCCCTGATACCTCTAAAAACTCTTTTTTCAGTTTAATCTCCTCTTGCCTGCTAACGCTCAGAGCCATTTTTATAGCCGCTGAAGCTACCTCTTTACTTCCTATTTCCACCATAATTAAGCGCCTCTTTTCTATGAACGGTTTTTATTTTAAAATTACTTTTCCCAGCATAACTATACTTTGATGGGCTTGAAAAGTCTGCCCTGCCGCTGGAAATGATAAATTGTCTGAAACGGAACCAATGGTGAAAGTTACAGGAAAATTATAATACGAAGCGTCAATTTCTATCGTATCCGCAGGCATGACCTGCAAAACGAACTCATTATCGAGGAAATTACCGATTTTTTCGCCATTAACCATCACAAAAGCTTTAGGCAACGACGAATATTGCTCCACTTTAATGACCAAATCAGCAGCAGACACCGTTGCTCCTCTATGAACAGGGTCAGGCGCAGCTTGAGTTTGAACCGCCGGCAACGGCAAAGGTTCTCCCTCCATCCTCTCTCCCCAACTTAGAAATAACCTATATGGCTCATAAGCCATCAAACCTTGAACACCTACTAGAAGCACAACTCCCCAAACTACCATACGCAAGACAACTTTTTCAACTTGCTGAAAAAACGCTTTTATTTGTATCACCTCCGGGCACTTTTTTTATATTATGCCCCAAGCATGACATTTATCCATATTTAGTCACTAATATTGAAAAAGCTAATGCTGCCGCTCCATATCCGTTATCAATATTCACCACTCCAATACCGCTCGCGCATGAATTCAGCATTGAAAGCAAAGCTGCCAATCCGTTGAAACTAGCTCCATAGCCAACGCTGGTCGGGACCGCTATAACCGGCTTGGAGGTCAGCCCGGCTATAACGCTGGCCAAGGCTCCCTCCATGCCGGCCACTACTATTATTACTCCAGCCTCTTCTAAGCAAGGCAGCACGTCAATTATTCTATGCAACCCAGCTACTCCTATATCATATGCCTTCTGAATTTCCGCCCCCATAACCTGTAAACAGGCTGCGGTTTCTTCAGCTACCGGCATGTCCGCTGTACCGGCCGAAATTATCAAAGCTCGTTTTTCTGACTTTAAATTTTTTTTCCGCTGTAAATAAATAACCCGTCCCAGCTCATTGTATTTTACTTCCGGTATAATATTGGCAACTGCCCTATAAACCTCAGCATCCGCTCTTGTCGCCAGCAAATTTACATTTTCCCGTTCCAAACTGACCATAATAGCAATTATCTGTTCTATTGTCTTACCTTGGCAAAACACTACTTCCGGAAAATTATCTCTTAAACTGCGGTGATGATCTAAACAAGCAAAACCTAGATTTTCACTTGGATAACGTACCAGCAATTTATAAGCTTGTTCAGGAGTTATCTCGCCTGAGGCCGCCTGCTGAAAAAGTTTTAAAATCCCGTCTTTATCCATACTCCACCTTCTAAAAATTATCTAGCGGCTAAAATAGAATTAACTAAATTGAGTTTGCAATATTCGCCCCCGGCTAACGCAAAACGCTCGTCACGGCCTAATAGGCGGTCCCTTATGTCTTCAGGTCTCCATCCTTTATCATAAAGATAACGGACCTGATCTTCAGTTTGTTCCAAAAATTCAATTTTTGTCCGCACAGCTTTGCGGGCGTCTTTTTCAATAATTCTGCCATTAGCACAAAACAAGTTTTCAAAATCTAATTTTGCTATTTTTTTTAAAGAATTTACCAATTCTTTATAATCGCCGGAGTTTAAAAACACTGTAGCTTTCTCACTCAAAAAAAGATCTCCGGTAAAAATCCATCCCTGATCAGCTTCCCATAAACAGATATGGTCATCACAATGACCAGGCGTCTCTATCACTTGAAATTTATAATGTTCGGTCTCAACTTCCGTCCCGATATCAACAGCCGCGGACGAAGGCGGCACTCCCCAAACGTATACTCTGTAGTCGGACATTTTAACATATTTACCTTCTGCACGCGTGATTTGGGGGATAGCTTTTTTATGAGCTAAAGCAGGCCCGCAATTTTTATGGTCTATGAACCAAAAGTTATTCCCAACATGGTCTTCATGGGAATGAGTATTTACCAGTTTATCAACCGGCAAATCCTTAAAATATCGAACTATTTCATCGTGGCTAGCTACCGGGCCAGTGTCTATCAACATGTTGTCCACATAATAACAAGAAACGCTAATTGAGAAAAACATATTACTTCTAATTATTTTTATCTGAGCAATATTTTTTATGAGCTTGGTTTCTAACATTACAGTATTTGACCTATTTATTTATTAAATTTACTAACATAAAAACGCAACTTTATATTTTTTATTAGGTAATATATAAATAATTATTGTCAGTATCATTCTCCCATCTTCATCA
>JAISDD010000006.1 GCA_031265005.1 Syntrophomonadaceae bacterium
GTGACGCCGGAGCCGCGTATTTTATCGATATTGGCGTAAGTTTGTTCCGGCAGTTCTTTTTGCAGTTCGATATTGCTCAAGCCGATGATGGCGTTGAGCGGGGTACGGATCTCATGGCTCATGGTAGCCATAAAAGCGCTTTTTGCCTGGGAAGCCGACTCGGCGATAACGACTTGCTCCGCCAGTTCTTTGGTACGCTCCTGCACCGTTGCTTCCAGCGTTTCGTTCAGGCGGTTCGCCTCATTGAACGAGCTGGCGAAATGCTTGGCCAGAATAAAAGCGGCGACGGTGGTGAAGATGAAAAAACTGTAACGGGTCAGCCCCGTACCCGTATGAAATGAAAAAGAATCCACCAGGTCGAAAATCGCGGTACACCCTAAGATCGTCATGGTGATCAAAATATTTCCCGACGGCGTGGATATCAGGTTATCTTTGATGATATTGAACAACTTAGTAGCTTGACCGCCGTACTCCAACTGTTTTTTCCATTGGCGGCGGGCGTTTGCGAAAAACATAAACACCGCATCGTACAGAAATATATACAGCATAAAAAGAATGCCGAATATCTGCCAGACCCGCAGAGCGTCCGCCGCGAACTGTATGGACAGGAAGGATTGGAGCGGAACCAGAACCAGGCAGAATAAACCGTAAATTTTGGTGGGCAAAAGCAGCTTTTGCGAGTTAAGATGCTCGATAAAAGCCGCCATAAAGAAAGTAAGCAAATAGAGTACGCCGAATTCAACCCGCTGAGTGATACTGGTGTCAGATGCTATTTGATAGATCAGCGGATCCCTGGCGGCGCAATAAACGCCCACAAAGATGGAAAACAGGCTGTAGTACAAATTATATACCGCTTCTCTGCGCATGAGATACAGCAGCAAGTGGTACAGGCCCACAAACACGTAAACAGAGAAAAAAATCAAGGCAGCATAGCTGGTATGCCGGTTTTCGATAGATGTGTAATGATCAATATAATAAGGGGAAACGTAAAATAATCCGGTGTCATTAGCGTAAGGCGAACCCACGATCCTGAAAGACAGGAGATTAGCGCCTGGTTGAAACAGGTCCTTATTTATGGGAAATTTGACAGCCCGCATACTTCTGTGAGAAAAGATATTTCCTTCTTCATCCAGATGTATTTCTGATTGCACCAGATTTCCATTTAAATAAATCTCCCAATTGTCGCCGATGCCTGCCAGAAACATGCCGGGGGTGATGTCGGATTTTTCCTTCAGCCATTGAATAGTAGTTCCTTCCATTTCAAAAGGGATCAAAAAGGTAAATTCCATATCCGGTTTGCTGAACGGGGACAGGAAACGCCTCGGATGCTCTATGGCCTCCGCGAGAGACAGTTCCGGCGCGAATTTCAAACTGTTGCTCAAAGCCATGGAGGTTTGAGTTTTTGGCGGTACGACGATTTGCCAAGGGCCGCCGGGTTCAGGGACCTGATGGATATCTGCGGGATCGAAGCCGATCTTTATATAAACCGGATGATCTTTCAGGTTAATATACAGGGGGCCGTCTTTGAAGCCGGGAGAATCAGCGAATAACAACAGGAACATCAGCGCGGCTCCTGAAAATAATGTAATCAACAATAAAAATAATTTATTTTTCATATTGATTCCTCTGCTTCTTGGTTATTACTATGCCGTCCGCTCCGCTTTCGCACGGAATAGCGGCGGAAGAAAAGGCGCTGCCGCTGAACAGCTTACATTATTTCACTAAGTATAACAAAAACAGAAAACTTTTGATACTATTATTATAGAGTTGCCGTAAAACGAATTGGTGAGAATTGCGCTTGAAATCACGATTCGGGAGTTTTAAAAAATTGGAGATACATTTCGGTCAGTGTATCTTGTAACACCTGTGAAAAATTAACATGGTTGGCCTCTGCGAAAGTGTTAAGCCACGCGGGAATAGTAAGGTTTTTCCTGACTGCTTTGTTTCCATATTTTTCGGCGTAGGCATCCATATCCAATACCAGCAGGCTGACAAAACCTCCGGGTCCGGCTTTGATCGCCTCTAATACGCTTGCGTCCGGAACTCGTCTGCCGTCCTCCAGTTCGTCCAGCACCCAGCCGGAAGCAGCGTCAATTCCCATCAAGATAGCGTCGGCCAAAGTATCGCTTCCGGTGACGCAACCGGGAAGATCAGGAACCTCTACCGCGTAAGCGCCAGTTTCATCGTCCTTGTAAAAAATGGCGGGATAAGTTAATTTCATGTTAAATACCTCCTCACAATCCGGCTTGTTTCAAAATGGACTTGATAATGATAGGGGCGATGTCGCCGGGATGATACGGAACAGTTACCTTGCCGGGTTTTGCCGGATGCGCATACTGCTAATGCGAGCCTTTGGCGTTTTTGAATATCCATCCATCTTCTAATAGTATTTTCTCTATTTCTCGGAACTTTATACGTTCATCTCCATGCAATATACATTATACGCATTATGCGCGCAATATCAACAGAAAAATTTTTCTCTTTATACTATTCTCTATTAAAAACGCAGACAAATATAACCTAAAGGTCACGAGATTTGCCTGCGGCTAAGGAAAATACCCCTGCGGGGCACGAGATAGTATGTACTAATCCGCTTTCAAGGTAATTTTTTAATCTTGTGCCCCGTAGGGGTATTACGGATTAGTATTATGGAATCTATCGCTGACACGGCGGATGAAGTGATAGCTCTGTTTGCTGGAATGGCAGTGATGATAGTCTGCGAAGCTAACCGCATCCTTCGACAATATTTTTATAAACCCTAAAGAAAAACAGCTGCTCCAACGATAATGATCATAGGACCTATGTCTTTATATAACATCAACGTCAGGAGGAAAAATTTAATAATAAATAAACTTCATCCTTATCGTCTTGACTTACGCCCAGATAACGGCGGGTAACCGCCAAAGAACTGTGGTTGAAAATCTCCATGATG
>JAISDD010000034.1 GCA_031265005.1 Syntrophomonadaceae bacterium
CGGCGTACGGCTGGCTACTTACGCCGCCCGCTGCATCGAAAACGAGATCTTGATGCACTTGCGCAATATAAAAAATATACGTCAGGAAGTATCGCTGTATGACCCTATAGGTTATGATCAAGAAGGCGGTGAATTATCACTGATAGATGTTTTAACTGTAGAAAACGACATCGTCGATATCGTGGATTTAAAAATCCAGGAAGAAAAAATACGCTGTAACCTGGATATCTTATCCGAACGGGAACGTCATATAATCAGCATGCGTTATGGACTCAACAATTGCATAAAAAAAACTCAGCGAGATATTGCACGGTCTTTGGGAATATCTCGCTCTTATGTATCTAGAATTGAGAAACGAGCTCTTTCGAAACTTATAAAAGAGATCGGCTATTAATGTTTATGCTTAAGCAGGGCAAGCTTCTTATAGCTTTATAATTACTTTGATACAACGAAAAAGAGGATTTCCCAGGCAGTACGGAAGATCCTCTTTTGGTGGTTTTCTTCAAGTCAATGTATCTCAATATTAGTTTATTTATCTTTTTCTTCTTTAATTTGTTTAGCTTTTTCAATGATTTTATCTTGAATTTGAGCTGGTACTTCTTCATAATGAGAAAAATTCATAGTGAATTTTCCCCGGCCTTGCGTAATAGATTTAAGGTCAATAGTATACCGGGCCATTTCACTTAGAGGGACCAATGCTTTCACCACTTGTTTTTTACCTTTGGGTTCCATTCCCTGTACCCGGCCGCGCTTAGTATTCAAATCCCCTATTATGTCTCCCATGTAAGCGTCAGATATTTCTATTTCCACGCTGACGATAGGCTCCAGCAAAACTGGTTTGGCCGCTTCTAAGCCTTTCTTATAAGCTAACTTGGCCGCCATTTTAAAGGCCATTTCAGACGAATCCACCGAGTGATAGGAACCATCATAAAGAATAGCTTTTAAATTGGTTACCGGATAACCGGCTAAAACTCCCTCTTCCATAGCTTCCAGTAAACCTTTTTCTACAGCTGGGAAATAGTTGCGCGGAACCGCTCCGCCAAAAACATTTTCTTCAAAAATAAAGTTTCCTTCTTCCGTAGGCTCGAACTTTATCCACACATGCCCATACTGTCCATGTCCTCCTGTTTGTTTCTTGTGCTTTCCTTCCGCTTCCACTGCGGTCTTGATAGTCTCCCTGTAAGGAATACGCATCTCCTTGGATATCACTTCCACCCCGAACTTTCTGGACAATTTATCTATCAAAATTTCAATATGTGTATCCCCCATAGCTCTCAGGATAGTTTGTTTCGTTTCTACATTTTTCTCCACCACGATGGTAGGGTCTTCTTCTATCAGTTTTTGTAAAGCTCCGCTGAGTTTATCCTCATCCAATTTGCTCTTAGGTTCGATAGCCATACTCAGTGTCGGCAAAGGAAACTCCAAAACAGGCACTTCAATTTTATTTCCTTTAGTAGTAAGTACATCCCCAGTGGAAGTGACGGCTAACTTAGCGACAGACGCTATATCTCCGGTATTTATTTCCGGTACGGAAGCCTGTTCTTTGCCGGTCATTATTAAAAGCTGAGAAATTTTCTCTTCTTTTTCTTTATTAACATTATATACCATGCTGTCAGCTTTTAAAGTACCGGTAAAAAGTTTAAACATGGTAAGACGCCCTATATAAGGATCAGCGACGGTTTTGAAAACCTGCGCCACCGGAGCGCTGCTTTGCTTTGCAAGTTCCAGCGATAGTTTATTTTGATCGGGAGAAGGACTGCATTCGATGATAAAATCCATCAAAGGCGCAACTCCCATATTGTTAAACGCCGAACCGCAGAAAACGAACACTGCGGAACCTTTTACCGCCGCCTGTTTTATGCCCTTGAGGATTTCCGTATCGCTTAAAGTCTCTCCTTCCAGATATTTGTCCAGCAATTCATCGTCAGCTTCCGCCGCCGCTTCGATCAGCGCTTCTTTATAAGTTTCCGCGTCTTCTGACATGTCTTCAGGTATATCTCCTTCAGTTATCTTTCCAGAGCCCGGCTCAAAAAACAAGGCTTTCATTTTTATCAGATCAACTACACCCTTAAAATCCGCTTCTGCTCCAATAGGCAACTGAAGAGGAACGATTATATCGGAAAATGTTTCCTTCATTTCATTTAAAACTTTAAAAAAATCAGCGTTTTCACGATCCATTTTATTTATAAACGCCAGTTTAGGAATTTCCGGATAATCTTCCCAAGCAATTTCTGTTTGCACCTCTACGCCAGCCGTTGCTGATAAAAGCATTAACATAGAATCAGCTATCCGCATGGTCCCCACAACTTCAAAATAAAAGTCCGCATATCCTGGTGTATCCAACAAATTAATCTTACAGTCTTTATACTCACAGGGAACCAGCGAAGTGCTTATCGTAATTTTTCTTTTTATTTCTTCGGGATTAAAATCTGCAACGGTGTTCCCGTCATCGACCCTTCCCATCCGCTTAGTAGCTCCGGTGTTGAAAATCATGGCTTCAGTCAGTGAGGTTTTTCCTGTTCCTCCATGCCCTACCAAAGCAATATTACGAATACCAGCAGTTGGGTAAACCTTCATTAAATAACCTCCTTATAATGATACATAACTGTTAAAATCGTACTATATTTTTCATAAAGTAGCAAAAACTTTTTATATTCCATATATAAAACCCGCTTTATTGCAAAACCGCAATGGTTTTTAAAAATTTAAGTTCTGCTCTTCCATCAGTTTCCGATATTTTTCCATCAGCCCATAATTGGTCAGGTCTAAATTCATAGGCGTTACACTGATATAATTATTTTGAATAGCCGCAACGTCACTGTCAACTTCCTGCCTATCTTCTTGCAGGCCGCCTCCTAGCCAGTAATACGTATTGCCGCGAGGGTCTTTACGGGCTTCAAAAACATTGGTATAATTCCTTATCCCCAATCTTGTTATCTTGACTCCGGCATAGCGCTCTTCTTTATCAAAAGGTATATTAATGTTCAACAATGTCCGGGGTTCAACGCCATTTTGTTCAATAAATTTAACCATTTGATAAACAAACCGGACGGAATAAGAAAAATCACCCTCATGAGGCTGGTACGCATTTAAAGAAACGGCCAGCGAAGGAATCCCCATTATAACTCCTTCCGCAGCAGCGGATACTGTTCCCGAATATAAAACGTCAGTCCCTAAATTAGGGCCGTGATTAATGCCTGAAATCACCAAATCAATTTTAGTTTTTAGTAACTGAGACAAGGCTAATTTCACACAATCCACCGGAGTTCCCGATATAGTCCAAGCTCGATTTATTCTAGGCAGCTTAGTTTC
>JAISDD010000043.1 GCA_031265005.1 Syntrophomonadaceae bacterium
TACGACAACGGCGAGCCTTTCCGCGATTTTTCTTACAATGTGGTCTACAATGCGCCTTCCGTCTATCACAATCCCATAAGCCATACCACCCCGGGAACGACGATTGGCAATGTCTTCATTGACTGCGATTATGTGCTCGACTATCCGGATGAGTATATGCGGGATGTGTACGCGGGCGAGAGCGGGCGAGATATACTTGAGACGCTGAACACCTTCCCAAGCTACTATACGAACGGGGTATATAAGTCTCTGCTCTGGCGCGAGAAATACCCTGAGCGCTATGAATTTTACGAGTATATGTTGGATGATCAAGAGGAGATGTACCCTGTCATGACAGAGGTGCGCGACAATCTGACCGTCTATCTTGAAAAAAGGATGAGCGGCCGGGCGACCGAACTTCCTGATTCTGCAACCATACCGACAGACGTGAAATACGGCAGAGTGGAAAACAATCATTTCCTCTATGACGATCCCGGCTTTGCCAGCATGCAAAACTACGACTTCCAGCTTTCCCAGGAAACCGCCGCAGAGTACGGTATCGAATGGCTCGACATGAGCAAGATCGGCGCGCCGGGCGGGTTTGCGAAACTTGAGCGTCTTTCGGACCGCTATGAAGACCCGTTGCGGGGCATTGTGGCCGATAAGGAGATCAGCGTGGAGATCCTGAGCGGCAAAATATACAACATGGTGTCGCTCTGGCGTGAAGTCACGCCCGGCGTTTGGGTCTGGGCTGTTGACGTGCCCCTGAACGGGGAGTTCACGGCATCGTTCCCGGTGAAGCCCGGCGGGACCTATACGGCTTTCTATCACGGCGACGCGAACTACCCGCCGCAATTCATGGGTGGGATAGCCGGCACGGTGGGCGCGGCGCCGCCTGCCGGGGTACCGACCTTCACCGTAGAACCAGACCATGACCGCTGGGACTACTTCCCGTTTGATCTGAGTGAGGATGTGGATGACGACAGCGGCGGTACGCCTCCATCCACGGTTTATGTCGCCGGCATCACGCTTACAGGCGGCGCGGTCATCACCGAAAAGGCTGGAACCTTACAGCTTACAGCCAATATCACACCCGGCAGCGCCACGGACAAGAGTGTCACATGGAGCGTCGTGAGCGGCGGCGAATACGCGGCGGTGGATGATACCGGCTGTGTAAGCGCGAAAGCGAACGGCAAGGCGGTCATACGCGCTACCGCGCGGGACGGCTCTAATGTGTATGGGGAAATCACAATTACCATCACCGGACAAACGTCGGGCAGCGGAAGCAGCGGCGGTTCTTCGGGAGGCGGCGGAGGCGGAAGCGCCACCACTGAAACTACTTCCGCAGAATCCGAACCGGAAGAAGAAATAATGGAACAAGAAGCGACACCGTTGGAGGAAAATCCCTTCATATCCGACCATATCCAATACTTATATGGCTATGAAGACGGAACGGTACAAGCGGACCGGGTAATAAGCAGAGCGGAAGCGGCTGCTATATTCTTTAGGCTGCTGGCCGACGCTAACAAAGACGCTTATGTAGTTTCCGGGCTTACAGACTTAGAAAGCGGAGCTTGGTACTACCAGTCAGTGGCCTATCTGAACAGCCAGGGCATAATCTCCGGATATCCGGACGGCAGCTTCAAGCCGGACGGAAACATCACCAGAGCCGAATACGCGGCTATGGTTTCCAGATTCGACGAACTGGCGGCGGGAAGCGGAGTAGCCTTCTATGACGTTCCTAATGAACACTGGGCGGTAAACTACATAAACAGCACGGCCAGCAAAGGCTGGGTCAGCGGATTTGAAGACGGCAGTTTCAGGCCTGAAAACAACGTGACCCGTGCTCAGGTAGTAACCATAGTAAACCCTATGCTGGGGCGCGGAATAGCTATGGAAGACATACCGGACTGGGCGCCTAAATACACGGATTTGACCACGGCTCATTGGGCTTACAGCGACATCATCGAAGCTTCTTGCGCTCATCAGTATGAACTGAATGAAGTGGGAAGCGAGATATGGATACCAGCAGGGCAAGCCGGGGGAGAAACTCAGCCGGATGAAACTGACGGGGCGGACAGCGCCGCCTGAAAAGATTCAAGAAACGGGACGCTGGATTAGAAATTAGATTAGATTTACTAAAGAAGGCAGTTGCCGCGTATGCGGCAACTGCCTTCTTGCTCCAGTGTCCAAGTACCATTTTGCTGTGAATAGCTTTCTGGATTGCTTGTGCCCCGCAGGGTATATGTGCGCAGTGCAGCAGCAGATAGATGTTTGGGGTTGCACTGAGGTCTCATAATAATGTTAATTATAGTAATACCAGCTTCTTTCAAATGCGCTTTGTTTTCTCATATAGTTTTCTTGTTCGTTGTGGTCGGCGTGATCTTCATTGACCCAAAAATCGTTTTTAATGATATCGAAAGATTGTTTTTCGTTGTTCCACTGCATGAGGGAATATGCGGTTCCAATGATGTCGTTGCGGCCCCATAGAGAACAATATTGCGCGGACATAATTTCAAAAATACCGTCATTATTGTAATCTACCGGTTTGAAAATATGAAAATAAGGATCAGTACCGTCCCAATTGTTGTTGATTAAGGACGCAATGTCAGTTAAATTTCCGTTTTCATCAAAGTAAGGATTAAAATTTTGGCGTACAAAAGTGATAGAGAAGCCAGTAAACATGTTCTCAATAGTGTATGAAAAACCGTCGCTTAAAACTAATTCAAAGCCGGTGCCCAAAGTTAAGCCGGAATTTACGCTGTGCGCTGCGTTATCGCGTAATTCAGCGCTATAATTCGTATCGGAGCCGGAGTTTACATTTTCCCGTATATCGTACATATTATCGCCCGTGCCGTTACTGTCTTCATCAGTATTGGTGTCAAAAGCGCTGCTGTAGTAATCAGCGCCAGAGGCAGCGCTGCCGTTATTAATACTACTGGCGGCGAAACTATCGTCAAACATATGGTCAGGGCCAAAGCTGGCGTCATGATAAAAAATATTTATTAAATCACCGTCTTCCCATTTGAAAATAGAAACGGTATATGGAGATGGTTCGGATTTAGCTTCGATTTCATTATGAATGATGATTTCATCGCTGTGGTCGCCGTCGATATCGGCTAGATAAAATTCGGTAAAATAGGCGCTGTCAGTTAGTTCTTTGCATAGTGTTTCGCCTTCGTCACCTTCAATAAAGAGTAAAGGAGTGCAATAAAGAGGGTTATCTTCCGACAGAAGACCGAGAAGAATTACTGTAGCGTTTGAGCCGGCGCTGAAGTTGCCTTTTTCGGCTTGATATACGCGCAGCTGAGAAATTAATTCCGGAGGATAGTTAAAATAATTGACGGCTAACTGTTTATATTCGTCATAACCTTTAAGCTCATTATCGCCGGATAGAGCGGTAATTTTTTCAGGGTCAGCCAATTCAGGGCCTTTTTCCCAAATCAATCTTTCATTAGCTTCATTTTTTATGTATATTCCTGAAAAAGAAGACAAATTGTGCCTAATTACTATATTGAAAGCATTATCATTTTTAAAATATCCGGATATTTTATTATAGTGTATCCCTATGTAGACGTTTCCATCTTCAATTTCGAAGATGTAACCTAAAAATGACGCGTCGCTGGCCGTCGTATACCCTTTCAAAATAATATAATCGTTGTCTGCGTCTACATATTCCAGTTTTATGGAAGCAGGGTCAATGCAGGTTTTGAAGCCCAATAGTTTCCACCCAAAACAAATTCCTAAAAATGCGGCAATGATTATGATTAAAACCACAGCGATTATGGTTAACGCTCTTTTGGCCATGAAAACCCCTCTGTTTTACAATAAAATTAAGATCATTTATTTTTCAGCGCGTCCGGCGAAAATCTTTCGTTTCTTCAAACTATAAGACTAGTGCGGCCAAGCGGCGATATAATTAACGCTTAAATATGGTACTTATGATAAGTATCGACTTAAAATATAGAATTTATTAAGCTAAATATTCAATAAGTACAAAGGCGCCGGATATTATTGCAAAGCCGGGCGCGTTGAATTATCATAAAACGTAAGTTTGTATATAGGCTGATATATTTAGGATGAGCGACTGAGTAGGCAGGTAACATGCCAGCGGCAGTACTTTATCAAAAGATGACAGATCCAACATGATGTTGACTATGGAATATTGAAATGTAAGGCAAAAGGGAGCATTTATGGGTGTTGTGGTAATATCTATAATTTCCTTGGTAACCAATGCTTTTTTAGGCAAATACAGAAAAAAATATAAGAAAATGACATTTATGTGGTTGTTAATGATACATGCTTCAATACCGCTGATTGTTTTTTTACGTATCTGGTTGGGTACACCTAATATTTTTATATTGGTTTTTATAGGATGTGCGGTATTGGGACAAGCGATCGGCTCTAAAGTTTTAGCTGAGAAAAGAAATAATTAAAGTTTGTTTTTCAGCGTTAGAAATTAAGTTGCCAGTTAAGGATAAAAACTATTTCTGGAGCCAGAAAAAGGTATATTTGAACATGGGAAAAAACAAAAAGCGTTTATTATGAATATAGCATCATAATTACTGTTTAAAAAGGAAATCAGCAAAAAAATGCGAAATCAGTAAAAAATTAAGGAATTCAGTTTGATAAAGCGGCGGTTAATAATGAGAAAGCTGTTATGTTTAAGGAAAAAATATTCGAAATTATATAAAGCGATTTATTATTTAGTTCATGCGTTCTGCAAAAAAAGAAAAAGCTGCTGCGCGTGACGCGACTGTCAGTTTTCTTATAAAGTAAGATATAAAAACAATTACTGTGCGAGGCTGAAAAATAACTGAGTTGAGATGTAAAATTCTGATGAATACAAATGAGCGGAGTAAAGTATGATGAAAAATTTTAAAACTGAACAGGAGTTCTTTTGGGCAGGTGAATTCGGTGATGATTATATATCACGCAATAGTAACAAAAAGCTGATTGCGGCCAATGTCAATCTTTTTTCAAAAATCCTTGAAAAAACCCGCAATGTTAAATCAATAATAGAATTTGGCGCCAATATCGGTAACAATATCGACGCGATTAGATCTTTATTTCCCGATTGCGATTGCTCGGCGGTGGAAATCAATAAAAAGGCCGCCGATATATTACGCGGCAAAAATGTTAAAGTCTATAACGCTTCTATTCTTGATTTTACCATAGAACAAAAAAGTGATTTGTCTTTTACTAAAGGTGTTTTGATACATATTAATCCCGATGAATTGCAAACGGTATATCAAAAGCTTTATTACGCGTCAAAAAAATATATTTTAATTGTGGAATATTATAATCCGGTGCCTGTGGAAATTAATTATCGCGGACATGAAGGAAAATTGTTTAAGAGAGATTTCGCCGGTGAATTATTGGATAAATATCCTGATTTGTCTCTTATTGAATATGGCTTTGTTTATCACAGGGATAACAATTTTGCTCAGGATGATTTAACATGGTTCCTTTTAGAGAAAAATAAATGATATTTACTGGAGGAGTATTTATATTATGAAAATTAACTATGATACCTTCCCTGATGTTGTTCGTATTGAGACCTCTGGGTTGTGTAATTTCCAGTGCAAACATTGTACCAATATTTGGGAATGGGGGGGGGTAAAAGAGGTTTATTCTCCTGGGAGCTATTTAATATTCTTTTAAATCAACTTGGTGAAATGAAATTTATTCCAAGAGTTGTTGTTTTGTATCATGGAGGCGAGCCCTTGCTAAATAAGAATTTGTGTACTTTTGTTAGAGTTTTAATGGATTATGGGGTTAAAAAAACTGCTATCGTTACTAATACATCGTTGTTAGCCAAAGAAACGATAAAAGATCTTCTTGATTCGGGCTTGACTGATTTAACCGCATCTTATGATGGTACAAGCGCAAAAGAAAACGACTATATAAGAACAGGCGCTAATTTTATTAATGATAGTCAGAATCTATTGAATTTGTTAAAGCTAAAAAAGGCGCAAGGCAGTCCCCTTAATATTACGATTAGTAATGTCCAAGTATATACAAAAAATGAGGTTAAAAGACTCGGGAACGGCTACAGTGATTATTCTTTGCAAAATATGCCTTCGTATATTAAGGAACGCTTCAAGGAATTTGAAGATGATTTAGAATACACGTCATTTCCAGCCATGGTATGGCCAGGATATGATATAATTTCTTCTCCTTATAAAATATTTGTCAATGAGTGCAGCGATCTATCAAAGATATGCAGCCTGGCGTTCGAGACAATTACTGTTTTAGCTAATGGTAATGTTGTTCCCTGTTGTTATGATCTTAGAGGTGATTGTGTATTTGGAAATATTCTAAATAATAGCATCATTGATATTTGGAATAATAGCAAATATACAAGATTCCGGGATAATTTAAAGAAAGGGTTTTATAAGGATAATGGAATATGTGCTGAATGCATAATATACAGCGACAAATTTTTGATAAAAAATTGAATGTGGTACTCAAAAAATTTTAAGGGGAATTTAATATGCGTTATTGTACGAAATGCGTTATGCCGGATACGAAGCCTGATTTACAGTTTAACGATGATGGCGTTTGCAGCGCCTGTCAGAATATTCTGGAAAGAAAAGAAATAGACTGGGAATCTCGAAAAAGAGAGCTGAAAGAGATACTGGGGCGCTATGTTTCAAAAGACGGCTCTAATTGGGATTGCATTGTTCCTGTCAGCGGAGGGAAGGATAGTACTTACCAAGTTATAAGAATGTTGCAATTTGGGATGAATCCTCTTTGTGTAACTGCTACAACTTGTGACCTGTCCGACATAGGCCGAAAGAATATTGAAAACATAAAATCTTTAGGTGTTGATTATATAGAAATATCTCCCAATAAAGATATACGCAGAAAACTCAATCGTATTGGGCTGATTCAGGTCGGGGATATTTCGTGGCCGGAACATTGCGGTATATTTACTATACCAGTCAGAGTCGCTGTTCAATATAAGGTCCCTCTTATTGTCTGGGGCGAAAATTCGCAAAATGAATATGGCGGACCGGGCGCAGACGCGAAGAACAATGTACTAACACGCCGCTGGCTCGAAGAGTTCGGAGGATTGTTGGGATTACGGGTAACTGATTTGATTGGCTTGGAAGGAATTGAAAGAAAAATGCTTATTCCTTATACTTATCCTACGGATGAGGAATTAAAGGAAGTCGGCGTAACAGGTATTTTTTTAGGGTATTATATTCCCTGGGATGGCTATCAAAACGCGCTTATCGCTCAAGCCCATGGTTTTACATCATTGAATACGACGGTTGAAGGTTCGATGGTAAACTATGAGAATCTTGATAATCATCAGACGGGAATTCACGACTATTTCAAATTTTTGAAGTTTGGATTTGGAAGGGCTACTGATATAGCGTGTTTACATCTCCGCCGCGGCCGTATTACCCGAAGAGACGCGATTGAAATAGTGCGTAGACATGACGGCAAATTCCCGTGGACCTATCTGGACAAACCGCTTGAGGAAATTCTAAGGCCGCTTGACCTCACAATAGACGAATTTATCCAAATTTGCGACCGTTTTACCAATAAAAAACTATTTATTACAGACGCCAACGGGAATTTAGTGAAGGATAAATATGGGAATTTGACAAAGAAGGTATATCCGCAGGACAATGAGCAGTAATGAGTACCTTAATCGTAGATTATGGAATGAGTAATTTGGGATCGATACGCCGGGCGGTACAGGAGTGCGGCGCTGCTGTTGTTGTTTCAGATAATGCCAGAGATATTGATACGGCAGATCATATTATTTTACCTGGAGTGGGGGCTTTTCCGGATGGTATGCGCAATTTATGCGCAAAAGGATGGATTGAGGCATTAAATAAGGCTGTTGCAAAAGGTATCCCTTTGCTTGGCATTTGCCTGGGGATGCAGTTGTTGTCTAGCCGTGGCTATGAAGAAGGCGACACAGAGGGGCTCAATTTTATACCGGGTGAAGTTAGGCGGCTAGTTTCTCAAAATAAAAATGAAAGACTGCCGCATGTTGGATGGAATGAATTATATGTAAGAAAAAGAACGAAATTTTTAGAGAATATTCCTGACGGTACTGACTTCTATTTTGTACATAGTTATCATTTTGTGCCGGAGACAAAGTCTGATATTTTAGCGGAAACGTATTATGGTGATGGATTTGTTTGCGTTCTTGAAAGGGGAAATGTCTTTGGAACACAATTTCATCCGGAAAAAAGCGGGCAAATGGGATTTCAGATATTAAAAAATTTTCTTACTATTTACGAGGTATGAGGATATATGCTTAAAGTACGAGTTATTCCAACCATGTTGTGGAAAGATGTTGGCCTTGTTAAAGGAATTGGCTTTGACAGCTGGCGGCGTGTTGGAACGGTACTCCCTACAGTAAAAGTTTATAATACAAGGCAAGTGGATGAACTAGTGCTTTTAGATATTACAGCGACTCAGCAGGGAATAGATCCTGATTATGAAACGATAAATGATTTATCAGCGGAATGTTTTGTACCGTTGACTGTTGGCGGCGGCGTAAAGACGATCGAACATATCAGGGAATTGTTAAAGGCGGGGGCCGATAAAGTATGTATCAATTCAGCTCATTATGACACGCCGCAGCTGATATCTGAGGCAAGCCGTAAATTTGGCAAACAATGTATAGTAGCAAGTATTGACGCTAAATTGATGGATGGTCATTATGAATGTTTTAGTCATTCGGGAACAAAAGCGACAGGAAAGGAACCTTCCAAGTGGGCTTCTAATTTGGAAAAACTTGGAGCGGGCGAAATTATTATTACGTCAATAACGCAAGATGGAACAATGTCTGGTTATGACATTACGCTTATATCAAAAATTACTAGTACGGTAGCTGTTCCGGTTATAGCATCTGGAGGAGCCGGCAGTCCGTTGGACGCCTACGAGGCTATAGTTTCAGGTGGAGCTTCGGCTGTGGCGATGGCGAGCATTTTTCATTTTACCCAGCAAACCCCTATGGAAATAAAGTCTTATCTAGGAGAACGCGGCATTCCTGTTCGAGATATTAGCAAGAATATCAATAGTGGACGATGAAATAAGTTTGTATGTTTTGGTATTGAACTAAGCAATGTAACAATATAAAATACACCGTTTTCGATATTTTTATTTTTAAAAATCTCCGTAAATTATTGCGATTAGCTTTTCATTAGTGAATGATGAAAAAAAGTCGCTTCAGCTAACGAACTATAACCTGTATATATTTTAATTATCTAATGAAAATAAAATATAGAAGGCTTATGATAAAAAACACGCCGGCTTGACCCGTTTTGTGTCATAAAAAACGGTTGTGGTTGATTTGCGAAATAGATAAGTGCCTCAGCGAAGGCATTAATATAAATCATCGTGAGGACAGTGTTTGATATGCCAGAGGAATACTTGAGAAAAGTTGATTATTCTGATATGGAATTGTTATATGAATGGGCTAACGAACCGGAGACACGAACAAACTCCTTTAATTCGGCGCTCATTTCTTTTCAGGATCATAAAATATGGTTTGAGGAAAAAATTAATTCCCCTCAGGTTCTATTTTTCATCTACCATTATGAAAGTAAGGACATTGGGCAATTACGGCTTGATATTAAACATGATGCGGCTATAATAACTTACAGTGTGGATTTTTTATTTAGGGGAAAAGGACACGGACGCCGCATGTTAACGCTGGCAGAACGAAAAGTTCAAAATGAATATCCTGAAATAAAATATTTCCAAGCGCAGGTGAAGTATCAAAATAATGCCTCATTAAGTGTTTTTAGAAGATTGAATTATACTGAACACCGAGAAACTGAATTTATAGGATTTGTTAAGCTCTTACCTTCCGTTTCTGGGAAATAACATGGTAAGTTTTATCAAAGAAATATGCTGAAATAGTGACTTTAAACCTAATGAACTCATTTTAGATCAACATTACAGGTTTTTTATACTACAGCAAGCGCCGGTTTTTTAGATGGGATACAAGCGAGCTAATAAAGTGGAATAAAATTTACGATATTTACTTTAAAGCGGTTGGGGGGAAATTTGAAAGGAGTAAAAAAATATGGCCAACAATTATGTATGGACTGATGATCTTGCCACAGGCAATGCGTTGATTGATGCTCAGCACAAACAATTGATCACAGCGGTTAACAATCTTATGGAAGCTTGTTCAAGCGGAAAAGGGCGTGCCGCGCTGGATGGAACATTGAGTTTTCTTATAGAATATACGGGTAAACATTTTGCGGATGAGGAAAAATTGCAGCAGCAATATAAATATCCGGATTACCCCAACCATAAAAAGCTTCATGACGCTGTTAAAGCTGTTGTTGCCGATCTGGCGCAAAAATTAAGAGCGGACGGGCCGACAGTCGCGTTGGTTGGAAAAGTAAACTCCAGCATTGGCGGCTGGCTC
>JAISDD010000184.1 GCA_031265005.1 Syntrophomonadaceae bacterium
ACAAGTGCTTTAGCGAAAAAAGTCGTCAAACTTTTTAAATCCATATGCTGGGAAAATACTATATATTAAAACAAATTACTATTCCCGGCTTTTGATTACTGCCTTTATTAATTCAATAATCAGCCTTGTATCTTTCTCATCACATTGCTGCAGCAAAAGAGCGATCTCTTCATTTAAATATTCTTTAGAATTAAAAAACGAATCATATAATAAGAAATCCGGTGTTACTTGTAAAGCGTCGCTGATTCTTATTAGCGCGTCTATGCTCATTTTAGAAGCGCCGGTTTCAATATGGCTGATGTGAACAGTTGAAAGGCCAACTTTTTCAGCTAAATTATTTTGATTTAAATTAAGTTTTAAACGCGCTTTTTTTACGCGGCTACCTAATTTTTTATAATCCATTCAACCTCACCTTTTATAATTAAAACGCATTTAAAAATAATATAAATAAACTAAAAAAACATATTGTTCTTTTATTTTATGTAAGTTAAAATGTTATTATTAAAAGAAACATTTTTATTATATGGAACAAATTACATATTTTTGCTGTATAATTTCATAAAGGCAACTATATCTTGAGAAAATTGAACGCAAAACTATGCGCAATGTATATCAACAAAAACTTGACACTTTTCGCCGAAGTTATTTTTATGGATATACTAAACCATTTGGAGTGAACCGTTAATGAAAAAACCTTTTGTTGTAACGATTGTCGTTATATTTACATTATGCGTTATTATATTTACAGGTTATTATTTAAATACAATCTCGTAGTTTGCCTTAGTCGTTCTCAGTGTGCAAAAGTCGTCAATAATGGGATTTATTTATTTTAAGCTTTGCATAATAACACATTAATTGACCACAGTTTTCAAAAAAATGTGGTCAAAATGTGGTCAAGGGCTCTCGTACCTTTAGGGTATCCTCACACCTTCTCGCCCGTATCGCGCAGAGTAAACACCCCTTCAAAATCACAGTTAAGCGCTTCGGCAATCTCTCTGATTTCTCGTTCAGCTAGATTGTCGCGCTTGAGTTTATTTGATAAATTTTGCGGTGTCATACCTAGTTTTTCAGCTAAAGCGTTATTCGTCATTTTTCTTTTAATCAAAACTATTTTTACTTTTTCGCCCATACTCAAATGCATCACCCCATCTATTTCATTATTACACTTTAAATTTTACAAATCAACTTTAAAGTAAAATTTTTTTCTGAAAAATTTATTTTTCTACTTGACATATACATTTTACAGTTTATAATTTAATTATAGTGTAATTTTACACTATAATATTACAAAATAAACTTGGCATAAAGAAAGGGGATCTGAAGATGAAAAAAAATAAGCTTAGCGAAGATTTTAAAAGATTATGTGAAGTGCATGACAAAATAGTAGCGGAAAGAAAATTATTCTGGGTAATACAAAACCCCATGAAGTATAAAGGGTCGTCATACTACACTCTTCCTGAATTATACGCGAGCTTTACTACTGAAGAAGAACGACAGAAATTCTTAAACCATTTTGAAGGGCGCTTTGTCGTTCATGACGGCCCGCCTGACCATTTAGAGAAGTACAAATGTACAAATAGTGATTACTATGAAAGCATAGGCATTAGTCCAAATTGTGAAAGTTTCATTCCTGTACATCAAGAAATTTTGAATCTCTTATAAATAAAGGAGCAAAAAAACTAATGACAGAACCAAACACAGTAAAACGCGTGGCGCTGTACACCCGTGTTAGCACACGTGAGCAGGCGCAGGAAGGCTTCTCCCTGGAAGCGCAGGAGAGGACATTGCGTGAATACTGTACTCTAAAAGGCTGGGAAATCGTCAGAACATACAGCGATAAAGGAAAAAGCGCAAAAGACATCAAGCGCCGCTCCGATATGCTGAGATTGCTTGAAGACGTCAAAAAGAAAGAATTTGATATAGTCCTGGTCTGGAAGCTTACCCGCGCTACTCGCAGCTTAACGGACTTGTGTAAAATATGTGAAGTCTTTGAAAAGTACGGCGCAGGGCTTGTAAGCAGCACAGAAGCTTTTGATACTGTTACCTCGACAGGGCGAATGATACTACATATTTTAGGAGTGATCGCCCAATTCGAGCTTGAAGTCATATCTGAAAACGTCAAGTTAGGGCTGTCCGAACGCGTCATGCAAGGCTTGCCTACCATGACCTATACGTTGGGTTACGACCGCTGCGGCGAAGACATTTCCATAAACCAAAAAGAGGCAAAAATCGTAGAATTCATCTACAGTTATTATCTGGAATGTCAGAACATCAGCGAAGTTTCCCGCTCCTGCATCGCAAAAGGATACCGGGGCAAGAGAGGCGGCGTATTGACCCCAAACAGCGTTACGGTTATCCTGACAAGCTTTTCCTATTGCGGTTACAATAGCTTTAATAGACAGCCCTACAAAGGCCAGCATGAGGCGATCATAAGCGCTGAGACTTACAATCGCGTTCAGCAATTGCTAGACGCCAGATTGGGCCGCCGCAAGCGTATCTACCCGCTCGTCCTTCTTCCGTAATTGACATTTAAACAATATTTCTTTAAAATAAAATTGGTTATTCAAAATTTCTTCAAATGTTCCCCGCCGTCTGCGGGGGTTGCAACAAAAAGGGGCCGGATCACTCCGGCCCTTAATCATTTAATATTTATCTGCCCTAGCCTACTGCCTTATACAATGCCAGCAGCTTAGGATTTTGCTGCAAATCGTAAGGCTGTCCGTCCTTGCGGTTGCCTCCTATGTATGCCTCCGTCTCGCTGTACACCACCACAAACTGATCGCCTACCACCGGGTAATTCGAGAAACTTTCAAAATCCGTCTCCACCGTCTTGTGGTCTCCAGCTATTTCCTTCTTAGGTACAATCTTCAAAATCCCGTAACTATCTTTATATGCAAAACCCATCTTAAAAAAACTCCCTTCTAATTTAATTAATTTTCCTAATCCCTTCCAATGGATTGTTTCAGTTCTTTCAAATACTCGTCGGCCTTAATAGCCGCCCCGGTCACGCTATTATTCTTCCACCAAGCCGCGACCGCCGTACCAATAGTAATTCCTAACGCAAACAATTCTTCCGCCTGCTCGCTCGAAAACGGCAGCGGAGCCTTACCCAGCGCCGTCAGCACCTGATTAGTCAACGCCAGCACCAACACCACACTTCGAACCCAGGTTCCCTTAGCGATCATCTCCATATCTCACCTCCCTTCGATAGGCACAAAAAAACCACCCTTTCAGGCGGTCTTGGTTTCAATAATTTTCAGTTATCAGGGGATATTTTTCAGTATCCTAATTTCTACCACAACAATGCTTAAACTTCTTTCCGCTTCCACAAGCACATAGTGCATTTCTTTCTTGTTTCTGAAGCACTCTTAATGGGGTTTTGTAAGTGTTTTTAACGAAATCTATACTACCCAATGAAGGAATTCTAAAACTAAACATCGTTTTACCGTTATAGTTCGATACTGCAAAATCTCCCATACCTATAATATCCATTCCAACTAACACATCGCAATTATGAGGCACCGCTTGGGTAACACGCACCCGTTTAATTTCAACATGATTAGGTAAGAACAAATTGACATAAAATTGATCACAGTCCATTTCTCCGCTCGGTGTATGAGCTTTTATAACTGACACCACACGCAAACCTAAATCTTTAACAACTTTAGGGGTGATAACCGTAGATGTAGCCCCAGTATCCCATATTGCTTGATATTCATAGATAGGCGTATCATCATGTGATACTGCTTGGACTCCGATAGGACCACATAGCATGTTAGCCAATCCTGAGTATATGCTTGTAAAAGCACGATCATACCTATTTGACGCCATAATAATAGTTAAACCAAAGAAACATTAAATTGGTAGGACTGCACCAATTTAGACGGTGAATCAACGCACTCTTGAATTATAAAGCTTCCTAGTTCTTCTTTTCTAGACACATCATCGAAAGCATCATCAAAGGATTTATAAGTTCCTAAAACTTTTTTGTTCTTTATTGCTATAAAGCAATGTCCATATTCTTTATAAAAGACCTCTAAGTTTTCTTGAAAATACTTATAATCTTCCATGAGTAACGCCTCCCTAATTCGTAAATAGATTATACCTTTTTTAAATACTTAGCGTCAATAGATATAAAAGTGCAAATCAGTATAGGCATTTAAACAAAAAAATATTCTTTTTAAGGTGTTTTTTTACTTAATTCGTCTTCTCCTTTCATCCAAAATTAATTTCAGTTATACAACCCCATTCGGTCATTGATCACCAGCACCCGCAGCATATCCCTACTTATGTCGATCTTCCCGTCATCTGGCACGGCCAGCAAGTCTTTGTCTATCAGCTTCTGAATTGTATCCCGCCCCCAATCTGCCGGCACATCCTCTATTTTTTCATACCTTACCATATCGTCTTCTTCCTCCTTCCATTCTAATCCCAATCCTTTAAACAGCCCGCGCACGAGAGCCTGGCAATACTGCTCAAAATGTGCTTCCAGCATCTTCACGTCAGCGGGATTATTAATAAACCCCATCTCCGCCAGCACCGCCCGCCCGCCGTTCGGCAGCGCTCCTAACTTTTGCACCTTTACCTTGCGGTCTATGGCCGGGGCCACTTTCAAAATCTCGCTCAGCACCGCTTGCGCTAAGCTCCGGTTGTTCTCCGTCTCAAACAGCACTTCCAGCCCTGTAGCTACGGCGACCGCCGAATTTAGGTGTATACTCAGCATAGCGCCGCAACCGGAAGCAATCTTACACCGTGCCGCCAAATCCAAGGCCTCCGTGCTGCCCAGCGAAACATCCGCGCTCCGCGTCAATACCGCCTCATGTCCCTGATCCGTCACGATCTGGGCCACCCTTAGCCCTAGCCGCAAAGTATAATCCTTCTCCCGGCGGACACCGCTCACCGCTCCCGGATCCCAGCCCCCATGCCCTGGGTCAATACAAATCTTCATTAAATCACCTCCCTTCATAGCTTTATTTCTGCACACAAAAAAGCACTCTAAAGAGTGCTTGACAAATCAATTTATTAACCGTTAATATAAATTATACGGAGGCGATGCCGTTGACCTGTCTGCCGACAGGCAGGCGGTTCGCCCAACAATTAGTTATTCATGAGAGTAACCGCACCATTGGATCGGAGGCGGTTACTTTCGTTTTGTATCTATGATTTTTAGCACCAAAATCGCAAAAGCAATCATAAGCGCTATAGCCTCATATGTACTCAAAACGGCCTCACCCCCTATCTTGGAGATGTGGCGAACCGTCCCCTAAAACCTATAAACTGGCTTTTCGCCTCCGTTGGTATTTTATCCTACCTTAGCGGACCTTGTCAATCTAACCCTACGCCCCCCTTTAACAAATCACCAGCGAGCCTTGTATAAAATCCGTGGGAAGCTCCTTCGAAAAAAAAGTCATAAGATTATCGGCCTTCATCTTACCAGTCATTAACAGCCCGGCGGCCTGTGCTATAACACCCCCGTCCGCGTCTAAACATAATTGAAAATAATGTTTGGGTATAGAATTCAATTTCACATTTTCCACCCATACCGTTTGCTCATAACCATACCCCTCATAAACACTAGAAGCCGTCCAGCTACCTACTGAAAAAGATACTAGAGTGGCGCTTATACCGGTGTAACGCTGAGAGACTAGATAAAAAGCAGTGCCATTGTACACCACTTGATAAATCTGATTATTTAATAACAAAAACCAACTAATGGAAGCATCCATGGAAAAAGAGTCCACGCCGTCAAAATAATATACCTTTTTATCCCCTAAACCATTGACGTTCACAGTGACGCCGCCTCCGACCAAAGCCGCAGTCGACCTGATAGAAATCACCTTATTAACCAACTGACTGTAATCAGTTACCCCTGGTATAGTCACATTCCGGTACATCGAACCCATCCCCTGGCTGTCGGGATAAACGACGCTCCCAAAATTGCCGCCCAAGGCCGCTATCTCCTCGCGCAGTTCCCCCTCCACCTCCGACAAATTCTTATACCCGAGAACTTCCTCCTCAACCAGTTGCCACCTACTCTCCCAGGTCCAGTTAATCCCAAAAAAATTCCCTAGCGTCTCCCAATCCCCACTTATCCGCTTATTAACCACACAATTCCCGTCCTCGTCCAACCCTATCCAGCCGCCGTTCCCCCCATCATAAATAACCTCGCCAAACTCAAAAGCGTCCCCCGCCTCGTTGAGCTTAGCGTAACCTATAACAACAGCATTCACGACGCCGTCATTCCTAAACATCCCGAACATATTAAACTCATCATCCACCGTCAGAAACTGCCCGCTGAACTCGACTGCCACGAACGGGGCAGGCGTCTTAACAAAATGCAGCTTAGTCCCTGGAGCGATATCATACGGCGTTGGAACGGGCACATAACCCCCTTCACGTTCGACAAACGGCACCTTATCCGCCTTACCCTCCAGCGCCGCCGGGTTCCCTCCAGCGTTGCCGGGTCCACCGGAATATGGGGCATAAAAACATTGTTTATCTAGCCTGGTAAAAAGCAAATTGATCCCTCCTATAATTCTAACTATTACGCGCCACAATCTCCCTATCATGTTCTTTGATCTTCCCTTCTACCGTCTGCAAAGCATTGAACGCTTCCTCCAGTTCCCCGTTAGGCGTTCCGGTTACGATAGCCCGGTGCAGCCAGAACAAAACCCTCCCCTGGGCGTGATGAAGCTCATCTTCCAGCCTGGCCCTTAGCAGACGGTTTTGCGTTCTCAGCGCCCTCACTTCTTCACTGGCCGATAGTTTTTGTTCCAGCCAGCGGCGTATAAAATAAAGGGCGATGCCGATGATTCCGGAACCGCCCAATACTGCCGCTATTATGATTTGCAAGACGTTATTCGTCATCGTTTATGGCCGCCTCTAATCTCTCTAAATTTCCTCCTAAAAGCCAATTGGTGAACCTGTACATCAAACGCGCCATAGTCTAAAGCCTCCTTCCCCTAAGCTCTTTCCACCACTACGTCTAAAGTCCCCTCTACCCGGAGCTTACCAACCAAAGCCCATTTAGACACCAGGTTGTACACTCCGTTGACCGTCACTCCTTCAGTATCGTCTGCGAAGTACACCGTTCCCGAACCCTTTACCGATATGCTGACCGTCTCCGCGTAAGGAACGTCTATAGCCTCATCGGTTAATTCCCCGGCGAACAGGACTTTGCTATTTACCGGCGGTTCGTCCGCGACCAATTCCATATCGGGATATTCGCTTAGCGGGACGAAGAAAGACACTTCCATCCTCTCACCTGCGGGGAACCATTGTTTATTAAACAGTACCGCTTTATTGCCGTGATTAAAATATGTGGGCATTTACTCACCTCCCTTAAAATCTCATGCCCCGACAGGGGTATTTATTTAAGCCGTCAAAGGCGTTACCTGGAAACATTCGCCGTAGTTGTTCGCCGATGCGGGCCAGTTATACTCCTGATTGAAATACCTTCCTTGAAGAATACCCACTTTCAGCGCTTTCAATTCAAACGACGCCGTGCCGACTGTGGAACTATAACTTATTTGGGTGCCGCTTCCGCTAAGAATTCCGCTGGAGCTGGTAAACCGCCAGCGTTTAATGAAAATTAGGGCGACATCTGGTACGTTCCCGCCCTCCATATACCAGCTGGCTGAAATCGCCGGGTTAGCGTAAAAATACGTACTGGAATTGTTATTGTACCCGTTCAGCGCTTTTCTCGGGAATGTGGATGAGTTAGCCGCGCATACGGCCAGCGCCGCGTCAAAATAAGCGTCAGTTAAAATGCTGTAGGCTGGATTGCTGATACTGTAGGACAAAATACTAGGATATGCCGCCACCCGGCGCAAACCGTTAACGGTATTGAACAGTTTCTCTGCCAAGCCTCCGCTAGCCTTCAATCCGTCTGAATAAGTAGCGCCACTATTCGTAACAAGTTCATTAATTCGCGTAAGCACTTTTGTCCATGTATCGTAATTTTTATTGGGAAACAACGTCAGCATATTAGACGGACACAGCGGCGAATTAACAAATCCTTGTCCGATAAACGGATGAACACAGGCAAAGAAATAATTCAGCGCCGTATTCCCTAAATTATATATCCTGGTCATAGCGGCGGGCCTGCCAGTAACCAGAGCCGTCATGCCGTAGTTGTTAAAAATAGTGTTTACATTAGCCGTCGTTGAAATCACCGTAGTAAAAGAGCTGTTAGGAGTTTTATTTAAAAGAACGGCCAAAGCCCTCGACATGGAAGAATCAGAGATATAATCGCTGCCTAAAAACGCGGGATTATTCTTAGCCACCGCGTCGTACCCCGCAGAGTAACTGAAAATAGACGCTATCCCTGTATCGCCGCTATTACCAGTTATTTGATCCATAGCATAAGGCGAAGAAGACAGCCTTTCCCATAAATCAGCATACTGCCCTAACTCAGTTGCCAAACTGCTTGCAAACACAGCGCTGAGCGTCGGAAGGTCTTCTATAGTAGGGGGAGCTCCCACGCTCATAAAACTTATATTAAAAGCCTCGGTCAAAACCTTGCCCGCGACCCCGTCCTTATCCGCCATCCTGAAAGCCCAGTCTAATGATTCCCTATTCGCGTTTTCCAGTAAAGTCTGTGAATAAATATTGTGGCCTTCGCCCATACCTTCTACCTCCTGCCATGTCTGCCCGCTGTCCGTACTGTATTGCAACTTGCCTTCCGTTACTTGTAACCTTATCCCGTTTACTGCTGCGGAAGAGCCGCTAATATCAGTTATCTGCACCGCGCCGCTGTTTCCGTTTACACTGCTCACGAAAGACGGCAGCTGAGCATTCGGCACCTTGCCCCCGCTATCCAGAGAAGCTACCCCGTTTGCCGCTCCTTTCTGAGATGAAGGAATGGCGTTGCCAGCGGTAGTATTAGCCGCGCCGGCCAAATCATACGCGGCGCTGGCGGCGCTTCCCAGCCCGTCAAGCGTATCTCCGGCGTACCCCATAAAGCCCTCTACCTCTGATAAATAGGTGCCCAGCGTAGTTTTTCTATTAACGATGGAAACCGCCACCTTTTCAGCTTCCAGCATTCCGTCAGTGTTAGTCTGCCACTTATACGA
>JAISDD010000220.1 GCA_031265005.1 Syntrophomonadaceae bacterium
CCAGAGAGCCGTAGAAAAAAGCCTAAACAATTTTGCAAATTACTGAATGAGCAAAGCATGCTGGATCATACTATGGACCGTCTTTTTAACGCCGGCGCTGAGAAAATTATGATTATTACCGCCCAGGAGTTCGAATCTTCCGTTACCGCTCTGGTAAATGAACGCTCCGATGCCGATTTTATTAAAATATTCTGCGAACCGGAAGCTAAAAACACGGCCCCGGCCCTAGGATTGATTCTGTCTATATGCCGGGATGAAAAATTATCTGATATAATAGGCGTGTTTCCCGCCGATCATTATATTGGCGACGATATTTCATTTCGGCAAAGTTTAGATAAAGCTATACGCGCTGCTAATAACGGGCATTTAGTGACTATCGGCATCACTCCTCACCGTCCGGAAACCGGATATGGCTATATCGAAAAAACCTCTTTGGAGTTAAACGGTATCGCCGATGTTTTCAAAGTTCAAACATTTTTAGAAAAACCAGCTTTAGAAATCGCCCTTAATTATTGTTCTGACGGCCAGCATTTATGGAACGCAGGCATTTATATCGGTCATATACAAACCTTTTACAGCGAATTTGCTCAATACTTGCCAAACATATATGAACATATCGTACAAGGATATAACCATTACATTGAATCTTATCCTATTTTGCCCGCTGTCAGTCTTGACTGCGGAATAGCTGAAAAATCAGAACTCGTAGCGGTAGTGCCTTCTGATTTTCCCTGGTGCGACCTTGGCAGCTGGAGCGCTCTATCCGACCTTTATAACGCTGATCAAAACGGGAACGTAAACATCGGCGCTAATATTTTTTCTCTTTCAAGCCATGATTGTACGGTAAAGCAAAAAGATAAAAACATAGTTTTATTCGGAGCTGAAAATCTGTTGGTGGTAGAAACTGATGATATAATCTTTATTACCCCTAAAAATTATTGTCAAAATATCCCTGAACTAATAAATGAATTGGCCTTTAAACAAACCGAGTTATTATAACAACTATACGCATTTAAAAAATAAAAGGATAATTTCAGCGAATAATACGTTTTTCTTTATTACACGCCTTTGGGCGCATCTAAGCATACTTTATACTGCTCAGCAGAAAAATTAAATCCGGCGCTCAACCCATTAATACCTTTTGTATCGCCGGTTTGCCAAAAAGCAAACCTCTCGATAAAACTGACAAGCGTATTATTTACTTTCTATTGGGAAAAAATATCTTTGCTTATTAAAATTTATCTCAAGGAGTTGTGCTGCTTTGAATTTGATTAACATTGGCACTTATCCGCCAAAACAATGTGGAATAGCCACATTTTCAATGGATTTTAGAAATAGCCAGCTATTAAACAGCAATACCGTTCAGGTAATAAGCGTATCAGATGAAAAGCATCAATACACATACGGAAACGAGGTTATTTTCAACATCCGTCAAAATTTCCGCCAGGATTATGTAAACGCCGCTGCTTTTATTAATTCAATGCCCGAAAAAATCGACTTAGCAGTTATTCAGCATGAGTACGGCATTTATGGAGGAGAAGACGGTGAATATATTATTGATCTGGTCAAACAACTGGATATTCCTTATGTTTTGATAACGCACACTATTTTACCGCAGCCTTCAAAGAAACAAAAACAAATTCTGAATGCCCTTGGATTTGGCAGTGCCGGCATAATATGTATGACCGCCCGTTCGTGTAAATTATTAAATAATTTATATGAAGCTCCGGCAGAGCTTACCAAAATCATTCCTCACGGCGTCCCTGAATTCACCCCGCGACCAGCCAGTTTACTAAAAGCCAAATACGGCTTCAAGGGGAAAAATATTATCAGCACTTTTGGTCTTCTAGGCCCTGGCAAAGGGCTGGAAATAGCCATCCAGGCTATGAAATATGTAGTTAAAGATCATCCCGATACTTGTTATCTTATTTTAGGGCAAACTCACCCTATGTTGATAAAAAGCGAAGGAGAAAAATACCGTTCCATGTTGGAATCCTTAGTATTAGAATTAAAATTGCACTCTCAAGTGCAATTTATTAATAAATTCTTAACTGATGAACAGCTAGGCGAGTATTTATATATGACCGACGTTTATCTCAGCCCATACCCTAATAAAGATCAAGCGGTAAGCGGGACTTTGGCCTTTGCCATCGGATGCGCCCGAGCTATAGTCTCCACTTCTTATTCTTACGCGGTCGAAATGCTAAGCGGAGGACGAGGGCTGTTGTCCGAACCGCAAAATCCTGAACAAATAGCCCAATTAATCAATAAGATATTGACTGATAATCATTTGAAAGCCAGCTTGCAAGATAAAACCAAAACTTTAGGAGCAAATTGGTCTTGGCCTAATGTAGGCCTGAAGTACAGCGAATTTTTTCACACTCTGACTGACAAAAACGCGGAAAAAGGACAGATTATTAAATATGCCCGAGTATAACAAATATAAGCATTTGCTGACTATGACCGACGAACAAGGAATATTGCAATTTTCAGTACTGGATAAGCCCGACCCCAACAGCGGCTACACTATTGACGATAACGCCCGCAGCCTGATAGTGTCTTTAGGAATGAAGGATGGCGAAGCGTTAAGCGCAATTTTTGCCAGCAATCTTCATCGCGCCCAGCAAATCGACGGCAATTGGTCCAATCTTTTTCTGAACGGCAAGTACTATTCCCAGTTCAATTCCGAAGACAGTGTAGGGCGGAGCTTACTGGCCTGTAGTTTAGCTGCTTCTGCCGCCTGTACCCGCACCTCCCAGATAAGTAAATTAATTCTGGAAAAACAATTAATCAAAGCAGAGCATTTTCGCTATCTTCGGGCTATAAGCTATGCGATATTAGCCTTAACTAAAAGTCCCTCCCCCATTCTCAAAGACAATAAAAAATGGGAACTTTTGAACCTTCTTTGCTCGCGGCTGCTAGCCTTCTATCATCAATCCAAAAATTCATCATGGTACTGGTTTGAAGATACCATGACTTATTGCAACAGCATAATGCCCTGCGCGTTATGGTCGGCTTATAAAATCATCCCTGATAAAAAAATCCTAATTTGCGCTCAAGATTCTCTGCAATTTTTAAATAGTTTGCAATTTTCAGCCGGATATTTAAATGTTGTCGGTAATGACGGCTGGTATCATCGGGAAAACTTCACCCACTTTCCTTTGTATGATCAACAGCCGGTAGAAGCTGTGTCAACTGCTTTTGCCTGCCATGAAGCTTACACCGCCACCGGATCTTCCCAGTATTATCAGCAGTTTGAACTGGCCCGGCAATGGTTCCACGGGAAAAACCTTAACCGGCAGACGCTTATAGATAAAAAAAGCGGCGGCTGTTATGACGGGTTGACTCCTAAAGGCCCCAATTTAAACCAAGGCGCCGAATCATTATTATCATATTTATTAACCGAACAACTATGGGAGGCGCAAGTACCATTATTATCAGAAATAGCTGAAGTTTAAATTCTATTTTGTACTATATCTGTCAGCCGTTGATATTTTCAAGCCGATATCAACAATCTTTCAGTGCAATATGTGATCCTTTTTCCAATAAAGCGTCAATTAAAAACGCTTCGCTATGCATGTCTACAATATTATGATTATCGTCAACCTCAACTACTACCATATAATAATTAGGCCCAACCGATTTCAAAATATCAGCAACCAAAGTATTACTGTACCCTACGATTTGTCGTGAAGGCAAAAATCCTTTTTGGTTCAGTTCGTTTTTTTTATGAATCAACAGCCGCATAAAAGCATAAGTCAGATATTTTTTTTCTTTATAAGCAGCCCATGCCAAAAACACTCCGACGAGAATCATGTTTACGTTTAACTGCCGTCCGCTGTAATAAAAATAACCTGTTGCAATAATAAACAACGCGCCCAATATCTGTCCTGCTAACGCAGTATATTGGGTAGCTTTACGAAATCCTAAGCGGATAGATAAAAAAGCGCGTAATATTCTGCCTCCGTCTAAAGGCAAAGCCGGTAAGAAGTTAAAAATTCCCAGTATGAAATTTATTTTTATAAACAAATCCAAAAATGGATAATCAAGTAACGGCAGGTAAAAAAAAATCCCGGCGACTGATAAACTGAAAACAGGCCCAATCAAAGCCAGGTAGATTTCTTTCTCCGGCAATAATGAAAGAAAATCTTGAACTTGCGCCTGCCCGCCAAACGGGAAGAGCTCTATAGATGTTAATTTTATCTTCAGAAATATCCCGGCAGCAAGATGAGCCAACTCATGTAAAAAAACAGCTGAAAACGCCAGCGCCATTTCTTTGCCCCAACCTAAATATGAATACAGCCCAAGCAATAATAACAGGAAAACATTGATTTTAAAGGTAACGCCTGCAATTTTGGCAATTTTCATTTTTCCTGGAAAACAGTCCGCGGATCTATCGGCCCTTCCTGATTCCGCAATTCCAGGTATAATTCCCCGGAACTCAAGCCTATAGGTTTGACCAAGGATAAATTATCGCCTGCTGACACTGACGGCTTATTCAATTTTCCGTAATATGAATAAAAACTTTCATCATGTTTAACCAAAATTGAGAAACCTTCTTCGTTGCCGCCGTCAATAATTTGCTCTACCTTACCGCTTGCGATAGGCAAAACAGGACTATTGTCGTTAACTTGCATAAGAATCCCATTGCAAAATACCTGCTGATTACTAACCGAATCCCAATTCCAGCCGTAGTTTTTTAAAATATTCACAAACTGACAAGGTAATTGCAAAGGAATATTTTTATTATTAACTGGCGCTGTAGATATAAAATGGTTATCAAAATAACTGTCTAAAAACCCTAACGCTTTTTCTTCTATTCCAGAATCACGCATTACATATTGCAAAGCAGGCTCCA
>JAISDD010000049.1 GCA_031265005.1 Syntrophomonadaceae bacterium
CGCTGTCAACAATAACATAATCTTTTTCCAATGAAAATACCGTTCCCCGTACAAAAGAAATCATTTGGCCTGGCCTCCGCTGGTATATTTGTTCATTCGGGCCGAGTGTACATGACACAGCGCTATGGCAATAGCATCTGCCGCGTCATCTGGTTTGGGAACTTCTTTCAGGCCAAGAATGTTTTTGACCATAAACTGAACTTGTTTTTTATCCGCCCCACCGTATCCTACTACCGCTTGTTTTACTTGCAAAGGAGTGTATCCGGCAATTTGCAATCCGGCCAAAGCGGCAGATAAAATCAAAACTCCCCGGCTTTGCGCTACGGTTATGACCGTTTTATTATTGCGGTTAAAAAATATTTCTTCAATAGCCATAACGGAAGGTGAAAATTCTTCTATAATCTGGTTTAATTCCTCATGTATCCGCAACAGGCGTTCATCCATTTTCTGAGAAGGAGAGGTCGAAATAACGCCGTAACAAAGCAATTTTTTGCGCCCTTGAAAACTATCTATAACCGCATATCCGGTAGTGGCAGTACCTGGGTCTATTCCTAAAACCAACATAACACCACCGCCTTAATTAATGATTTAATCAGTTTATTCATTGTTCAATTATAATACGTTTTATATAATATTGCATATGATTTACTATATTTAAGCGATGATTTCATTATAACCTAGTTAATCCCCACAAAAAAGCCGGATAATGTTTATAAATTTCCGGCAGTCGCAACAAATATTCTAAAGTTTCTATTTTATTGATATTCGTCAAAGTTTTCTAAAGCGTCGTTTATTTCAGCTTCGTTTTCAAATTCATATTCTCCTGCTGCGATAGCCGCCTGAACATTCGGAGGCAAAGATGATAATGCGATTCCGGTTACTTTCAGTAAGGTATCGTTTTGGGCGTCTGGGCCTTTATATATTGCTACCCGTCCTTGATATTCCTTTAGTCGGCACCTGTCTTTATGGACCTGACACCAATCATCTACCGTTTGCCTGATTATCAAAGTATGATCTTGCAACGATACTTGATACCCGTTTCCGGCTGTTAATATATGGGCTATTTCTTCTAAAGATTTCCCTACCAATTCCGATTGTTTTTCAAAACTGGAGATGACAACATCGCCGCATCTGCTGTATACCTGCTCAAAAATTATCAAAGTATCGTCGTTCACTCGTAAAACAGAGGCGTCGCTATATAAACTCGTTTTTTGCACGGCGGCCGGTGGTGGGGTTTTATTGACGTAAACCACCAACCCGATCCCAATAGCTGCCAGTATCAAGAAAGGTATTATCGTTCTGTTAATCGGCTTTTTCATAATATCACCTCGTGAGCAATATTATGGCCAATTTTTTAAAAATTATGTATAAAAACGCCTTGTTTAGGAGATTTTTTCTAAAATCTCATCATCGATATCCATATTAGTATAAACGCTTTGCACGTCGTCATGATCTTCAAGTAAATCTATAAGTTTTAAAATCTTTAACGCCATAGCTTCAGATTGAATTTCCACGGTGTTTTCAGGGAGCATTTGTAAATCCACCATATTTAACTCTACTCCTTGCTTTTCCAAACCCTCTTTAATGTCAATAAAGTTATCAGGCCTGGTTACTATTTCCAAAAATTCCCCTTCATCAGTTACATCGTCGGCTCCCAGTTCTAAAGCGCTCATCATCAATTCATCTTCGTCCAGCTGCAGATTTTCTTTAGTGATTTGTATAATTCCAGCTCTTTTGAACATCCACGCCACACAACCCGATTCGCCCAGGTTGCCGTTGTTTTTTGCGAAAAGGTGCCGAATCTCGGAAGCGGTCCGGTTACGGTTATCGGTGGCAATCTGTAACATTACCGCAATGCCGCCTGGAGCATAGCCTTCATAGATGATTTCCTCAAAAACTTCTCCGCTCCCTTCACTGCCACCTTTTTTGACGGCCCTGTTTATATTTTCATTAGGCATGTTAATAGCTTTGGCTTTTTGGATAGCCAGCTTTAGTTTAGAATTAGCTTCCGGATCAGTTCCTCCGCCTGTACGAACCGCAATAGTTATTTCTTTGGCCAGCTTAGTAAATTCTTTCCCTTTTTTTTCATCTGAGCGGGCTTTTTTATGCTTGATATTGGCCCATTTGGAATGTCCTGACATGATTTAATTTCCCCCTTACTTACCAAATACCTGGAATAAAATATTTAGACCTTTTAGCATATTCTTCATAATCCAACTTAAAATGTTTCAGCAAAAATTTTTCCTCAATTTTAACTCGGTACCAAACTGCCGGCATAACCAGTAACACAACCAACAAAAGCGCTCCCCATGAATTAAATATTAAAACGAAAGCCAAGTTAGTTAATAAAGAAGCCATATACAAAGGATGACGAATATGCGTATATAAGCCCTCAGTCACTAAAACATGTCTTTCATATAAAGCAACCCTAAGGTTGAAATAAATTCCTAGTGTTCGTAAAGCCGACACTCTCAATATAATAGTCAGTAAAAAAATAATAATCCCCGCGGTGGTCATGTATTCCGGCCAAAAGCTTATTATGGTTATTTTAAAGGACAAAAAATCTAAAATACCATACAATAAAACCGCCATAGACGCCAATTGCATATATAAATATGACCGGCTGTCGGCATCTTCTATTACATAGCTTTCAGGTTCAGCAACCACGAAAGTGTCAATAATCGATGATCCTAAATACAAAATGAAAAAAAGCATCAGTACGACGCAATCGTACAAAGGAAAATATTTTAAAGCAAAATAGAATAAATAGCTGAATAAAACTGTTACCAGTATCATTCGAATAATAACCACTTTGATAGCGGAGCGCAAAACTATTCCTCCTTTTGTGGTTCCCCGTCCATGCCGCTAATTATTCCCACCTGAAATTCATACTCAAAAACGTGCAACTTCCGCATAGCTTTTTTTATTTGAATTTTGAAGGATCCAGAAATCCGGTCACTAAAATCATTCCTTCATGTCAGCAGGTATTTTAGCTA
>JAISDD010000058.1 GCA_031265005.1 Syntrophomonadaceae bacterium
TTGGCTTTGCAGCCTGAATTTCATGACATGTTTATAAAAAACATAAATTTTGAATAGCAGTAAATGCTGCAACGTAAACCCGACAGTTGGGTAATAAAGCCTATATTAAAAAATAAAACGCGTTTAACAAAACTCTATTATCTATTTTGCGTTTGCGGGTTCCGCTTTCACGGCGTCCGCGCCCACTCTTCATTAAGTATCAATTGACAAAATTACTAAGGTGCCTTATAATATTAATAAGGCACCTTAGTAATTTCTCGGCAAAGCAGAGAATTAAGGTTGTACAATCTTGGGAGAGTGTCTTGGCCGATGAATAATTCCACAGGTGAGGAGAAATCATATGTATTCTAAAAGTATTGATCTAACCGAGCAATTAACGCGAATTGTATGGCTCTTTCACCGGTACTATCATAAAAACCATATGCAGTACGGTCCGATGGGAGATCCGCAAAGAGGGCAAGGCAAAATATTGGTCATTTTGAAGGTACGGCCTGAAATCAGCCAAAAAGACTTATCTTCTATGTTGGATATGCGTCCTCAATCTTTAGGAGAGTTTCTTGCCAAGCTGGAGAAAAACGGCTATATTGCGCGGACGCCGTCGGAAACAGACCACCGGGTCGTGAATATTAAGCTGACTGAAAAAGGAAGGGCGGTCACAGAGCAGGAATTCAGCTATGACAAGATATTTGATTGCCTGAGCGAGGAAAAGCAAGTGAATTTAAGTAATTATTTCAGCCGTATTATCGAAACATTTGTAAGGGAACTTGGTGAGGAACCGCCCGAACCCGTCTTTGGTCCGTGCGCACATGACGGGCGCTTTTCTGACGGTCATTTTCACGGATATTCCCATCGGAGAAAGCTTAGAAGACGCCGAAGAAGGTAATCCAATCGGCTCTTGCAGCGCTTTAAGCAGAAATATGAAATTTATAAGAAAGGAACTCCAATATATATGGTTATAAGAAGAACAAGCCTGGTTACAGCGCTCATGCTGGCTATGTTTTTAGCGGCGGTTGAAGGAACCATAGTTACTTTGGCTACACCCAGCATTGTCAAGGACTTGCAAGGATTTGAACTGATCAGTCTGGTTTTTTCGGTCTATTTATTAACTTCCGCCGTATCGACGCCGATTTATGGTAAGCTGGCAGATTTGTACGGCAGAAAAAATGTGCTTTCTATTGGGATTTTTATATTTTTGGCCGGAAGCTTTCTATGCGGATTGGCACAGAGTATGCTTATGCTGATTGTTTTCCGGGCCGTTCAAGGGCTGGGCGCGGGTTCGATATACACAGTTTCATTTACCGTCATCGGCGATGTTTTTTCCCTGGAGGAAAGATCCAAGATACAAGGCGGCCTGAGTATGGTCTGGGGAGTTGCGGCTCTCGTAGGGCCGTTTCTGGGCGGCTTCTTAATCGATGTTCTTTCCTGGCATTGGATATTTTTTATCAATATTCCTTTCGGGCTGTTGGCAGTTATTTTGCTGCAAAGGGCGCTCAAGGAAACTTTTGAGAAGAAAGAGCGCCGCGTTGATTATGCCGGAGCTGTTACTTTATCATTGGCTATGGTCGTGTTTTTAAGTATTTTTTTGTTCAACCAGAACCAGGATTCCAACCGCGCTTTATTCCTTGCGGGATCGTCCGTGACAACGATTATACTGCTGCTGGCTTTCTATAGGATAGAAAGAAAAGCCCAAGAGCCAATGATGCCTTCTGCCATATTTACCAAAACCAGCGTCATTGTAAACCTAATGTCTTTTATGGTTTATGCCGTGTTGATGGGGGTTAATGTTTATCTGCCGATATATTTGCAAAATATTCTGGAATATCGCCCGACAGCGGCAGGATTAGCGATGCTGCCGCTGTCGCTCTCCTGGCTTATCGTTTCGTTTATCCTTGGAAAATTCTTGATCAAGTATGGAGGAAAAGCTGTAACGTTGGTATTTAATACTATTTTACTCATCAGCGCGTTATTGTTGTCCACGCTGGGCGTAGATTCCCCCATATTATGGGTGTTGATATATGGTTTTATTATCGGTATAGCATTTGGAGGAGTTGTTACGGCTTTGACCGTCATTATCCAGGATTCTGTGGAATATAACAACAGAGGGGCCGCAATGGCAGCCAATGCATTGCTCAGAACGCTGGGGCAGACTATTGGCATCAGTGTATTCGGAAATATCTTCAACTTGTATATAACGAAATACTTTGTTCAGCAAGGCATTGAAGGAGTAAATCCGAGTAACCTGTACCAGTCAGCCGCCGTTCATCCCGCGCTCACTGCGGAGCAAATAAGGCTTTCATTGAATAGTTCCATACATGTCATTTTTATTGCCTTTATTATCCTCTCGTGCTTGGCAATAGCTTTATCAATTGCAATGCCTAAAATGATAAGGGACGGAGGCGAATGAGCAAAGAGGTTTAGGAAAACAGGAACAGAACAGTGCGGATTTTCCTGCTAGCGGCTAGGCCACTAGTAGGTTGTTTACACTTGCTGCGGTTGAAGAGATTATCCCATCGATACTAAGGAGGTTAAAGTTATGATTATTGAAGTTGTAACATTTACGGTACCTATTGAGAACAAAGAGCATTTTCAAAAGAAAATAGAAAAAAAGGCGGCAGTTGGGCTGGCGCCAGGTTGCATTGATGAAGAAATTTGGATAAATGAGGCAAAAGAAGCAATTGAATACGTCATCGTCAGCAAATGGAACGATAAAAAGGATTATCGGAATTGGATGATGGCAAATAAAGAGCATGCCGAAGAACATCGGAAAATGAATCAATATTATAAGGACCACCCAGAAATCCAGCGCCCTAAAATAGTGAAAAAAGTAAAAAGCTATGAATTATACCAATCATAGGTTGGTTTTCAAAGCAGTTCGCTGCTGAAACCAATGCTAATCAGAGTGAAAGAGGGATTTATCCGCCTCTGGGGGTGTAAATGGCAGTGTAAATATCATTTTGCGTCATTTCACTCTGCGCAAGTAAGCGGTTTCAAGCTGCAACACATCTAGTTTTGCTTCCACCCGCTCCAAAGAACTCAAAAGACGTTCGTTTACGTCGTTCTGGACTTCGCGGGCGTCAAACAGTGCGCGGATTTTATCGGTCAATTCATTTTCCATGCGGACTTGTCCGGCTTCAAGTTTGTCAACTTTAGTTTCTAAAGAGTCAAATTTAGTTTCTAAAGAATCCATTCTGGCTTCCATTTTAGTTTCTAAAGCGTCCATTCTGGTTTCCATTTTAGTTTCTAAAACGTCCATCCTGGTTTCCATGCGGCCCATGCCGCTTTCTACGTTTTGCAGTAATTTTAAAATTTCTGTTTCTTGATTCATGTTTTTTCTCCTTTATTTAGTAAACAATTACGGTTAGTTCCTAATCATTTTAACGACTTGGCCGGCCAGCTCATATACTCTCATCTCAATCCTTCCCCGCCAACAGTTACTATGGCTAGAAAGCGACTGTAAACGGATTTTTGTTTTTTTTATCAGTACCAAGTCGTTTCTATAAAAAGCACGGAGCCATATCAGTGATTTAAATAGTTAATTATTAAACCGGTGATTAACTTAGGATAAAAATAAGTTGATTTCTGGGGCATTTTGTCTTTAGCGTCAGCTACTTTTACAATGTCTTCGACTTTGGTTGGATTCAAGATTATACCCAATTGACGTTTTTTGCTGTCTACTTGTTCAATCAGCCATGATATGTCGCGGGTATAAGCTAGATTATCCTGGTTGCGCCGTTCCTCTTCTCCTATATTAAGCAAATTGTTTAAGATTAAATTATCAGCGATCGCGACATCTAAATTTTTCCAAGCTAGGGATTTTTCCGGCGGAAGCTTAGAAAAAGAGGACTTTTCATTTTTCAAAGTTAAAAAATATAGACATTTACCATCATAAAGCCCAATTACGTGGTTCTTTTGCCCAGCTTTGGCCAATTCTTCAACAAAACCGGAGGGGGAATTTTTTGTTGTATATTTTTCAACTTTGAATAGAGGTTCCAGTTGCTTTAAAAAGGTGGAAATCTTGAAATCACTGACATTGCCGACAACGCGGTGAGTGGGCAGAACTACTAAACCTTCGTCATAAATATTGACTAAAGTAGTTAAAACATAATCATATCCGTCGATCTTTTGTTCGGCCATTATACGGGCGTACTCTAAAGATGTTTCATAACGGTGATGGCCGTCGGCTATGTAAATGTTTTTATCGGACATGAGTGAAACGATTCTGCCGATGATGGCTGCGTCGGTTATGACCCATACACGATGCGCTTCTCCGGCTTCGTCGGTGATATTGATGTCAGGAACCAAGTTTTCGGCTAGAGCGCTTAAAGTATGGTCGATTATTTTTTCAGGGTCGGAAAATAAACCAAAAATAGAACTGAAGTTAGCTTTAGTAGCTCTCAATAGCTGTAAACGGTCCGCTTTAGGTTTGGAAAGGGTTTCTTCGTGAGGAAGAATATTGCCTTGAGAATAATCCTCAACTTTAAGGCCGCAGATAAAACTGTTTCTTACTACAGGTTGATTATCTATTTTAAAACATTGTTGATAGTAATAAAGGGCAGGTTTGGTTTCCCTTATTAAAATTTCATCTTCCAGCCATTTCTGCAAATACTTTTCAGCTCGCGAATAACGATTGTTTTCAGGAGTATCTTGAGGAAAAATGAGTCCTAATTCCAAGCGAATAATATTAGCCGAGTTTTCAGCATAATAACGAGCTTGAGCAGCTTCGTCAATAATATCGTAAGGGGGCGTTACTACCGAAGCCAAATTGCCTATTTTTTCCTTGTTATAACGAAGTCCTTTTATGGGGATGATGTTGGCCATGTTTTATGCCCAATCCTCCTTATGTATAATTCTTTAGCACTTCAAATTTTAGTACATGCTGAGTTCTTATGCAATTATTTTTTATGGGCTTGTTGCTTAAATACTTGTTTAGTGCTTAAATGTTATGAAACATTAAAAAGTTAAGCGGCTGTTGTACCCAAGGGTTGTGAGGTGAAAAAAAGTGCTGACGGATTTCCACGTTCATGTAATAGCTCACGGTGAATACCAGTATTCTCAAGAATGGTTGCGGCAATATATAGAAAAGGCTTTAGAAAAGCGTTTGGATGTTATCGGGTTTTTAGATCATGACGAATATATAGAGCAAATGGATTTCGAACTGGTAAAAGAGATGGCGGGAAAATATAGCAATATACAAATAAGGCAGGGCTTAGAGATTGATTATATACCGGGACGCGATAATGAAATAAAGCGGTTAATCTCTGGCAATGATTTTGATTTTATCATTGGGTCGGTGCATTTTATTGAGAAATGGGCTTTTGATCACCCGGATCATTGTCACATTTTTAAAAACAAAGATTTAATGGATATATATATTGAATATTATAGTTTGGTGGAAAAAGCGGCTTTATCTGGGTGGTTTGATATTATTGGGCATTTGGATCTTATAAAAATCTGGGGCTGTAGGCTCAAGCCGGAACAGAATTTGAAGCTGGTTGAGCAGGTTTTGCAAAGCGTTAAGAGAGCAGGAACGGTAGTAGAAATCAATAGCGGAGGATTGCGCAAACCAGTACAGGAAATATACCCTAGTTTTGATATAATTCAACGTATGTATGAACTTAATATACCGATATGCCTTAGTTCAGACGCTCACCAGCCTGATCAGACGGGATATGAAGTGGAAAAAGCCGGGCAGTTAGCTAAAAAAGCCGGCTACAAATATTTAACAGTTTTTTTTAGAAGAACAAAAAGCTATGTGCCATTTTAAACATTATTAAAGAGATTTTTCAAGGAATAATTAACCAATGTTTCTATTATTAACCGATCGTTATTTTACCAGCAGGATAACGTATTTCAGGCTGTTTGGCTTTGTAAGCGAGCGCGAATGCTAGGGTCAAGGGGCCAACACGGCCTATATACATAGTAAAGATAATCAGAAGCTTTCCAAAAACCGACAGTTGCGGAGTGAAATTCAATGATAAACCCACGGTTCCTAAAGCTGAGGTAACTTCGAAAAGTATCGGCATAAATTCACCCTGATGAGTGGACAAAAGCAGAAAGGTAACTAGCATTAATATTGTTACATAAAATACCAAAACGCAAAGCGCTCTGTTTATGATTACCGGACTTATGCTGTAGCGCCATAATTCCGCTTCTTTTTTCCCGCGGGCCTGGCTTATGATAGTACTGAGCAAAATAGCGAAAGTAGTGGTTTTTATACCTCCTCCTGTGGATCCGGGAGAGCAGCCGATGAACATTGTAAATATGAACAAAAACTGAGTTGCAGGCAGCAAGTGGTTCAAGCTTACAGTATAAAATCCGCCGCTTCTGGTGTTAACGGACTGAAACAAAGCGGCTAAAATTTTTGCGTCCCAAGGCAATTGCGATAAAGAATTATTGTATTCGGTGATTAACATTATTAAAGCCGGAAAAAAGACGAACACCGCCGAAGTAATTAAAACCACTTTGGTATGAAAAGATAAGCGCTTCTGTTTTTTTCTCCGGTCAAAAAACAATTCGTTTAAGACAATAAAGCCCAAACCGCCTAAAATAGTACTGATGCAGATGACTAAGTTGATTATTTCGTCTCCAGCGTAATCTATTAGGCTGTTGTCAGTTAGATTAAAACCAGCGTTATTGTAAGCGGAAACA
>JAISDD010000123.1 GCA_031265005.1 Syntrophomonadaceae bacterium
TTTGAACCCTCGATCTCTGGCTTGACAGGCCAGCATGTTAACCACTACACCACGGCTCCGCAACGAAACTTATTATATCATCACACTTTGCCTTAGTCAACAGTGTTTTTTCTGGTTTAAAACGTATAGTTTAAATAAAAAATTAGGGTGTTTGACCAAAAAGGCACATTTAATTTGGCAGGGCATAAAATATACAGGGTACCATTTTGTTTTTAATTGTCAGCTCCAGAATTTAGAAAAATTGTACGCTTGATATTGTCCGTCAAATACTTCCGCAGGTTAATCAAAACCTCGCCTAAATTCGGCGATTTACAAAGGCGTCCGTCCATTCCATTATGGATATGGTTTTCGATATCCTCCCTAGATACATTGACCGTTATAGCAATGATAGGAATTTTTCCAGCAGCTTCAGGAGCAGGATTTTATTTAAATGGTGCCGATGGCCGGAGTCGAACCGGCATGGAGGTTATCCAACGGTTTTTGAGACCGCCGCGTCTGCCTATTCCGCCACATCGGCATGAATGTTTTGGTAGGTTTTCCTAATGCAAATGATATTATATTTGAGAATAAAGCCTTTGTCAAGTACTCTGTGATTGCATTTACAGATAGGCGGGCATTAAAATTATTATGCTGTAAATGGCAATACAACCACTATTACACATGAAATGCCAACAGGATTTATTAGGCTTTTTGCTGAAATTTGGTGATGGTAATGAATTGCTAAGAATTCAAGCGAAAGCCAAGAGGCCTATAAAAAAGATGTGAGGTAATTATGGGGAGTATGGATGAGGAAAAATTGATACAGCTGAGTAAAAACGGAAATTTAGAAGCTTTTGAAGAATTGGTTAATAAATACCAAAATGAAGTGCATACACTGGCATATAGGTATATGAAACACGAGGAAGACGCTTATGACACGGTTCAGGAAGTTTTTATTAAAATATATTGCTCTTTGAATACTTTTATGGGGAAATCTAAATTTAGCGCTTGGATGTATAAAGTGGCCAAAAATACTTGTTTAGACGAGCTCCGACGAAAAAAACGAAGGCTTCATGCCATATCGTTAGACGATACGTTCGTCAATGAACAAGGAGATAATGTTAATCTGGAAATACCTGATTCCAAAGCGCTGCTTTATGAGATTTACGAACATAAGATACAAGCTGATAACATACATAAAATCCTTGATGAAATGAAAAAAGAACAAAAAAATATTTTAATTTTAAAATACGTGATGGAATATTCTTATGCAGAAATCGGAGCATTACTGAATTGTTCGGTAGAGAGCGTGAAATCACGATTGTTTCGCGCCCGCTTTATTTTTAAGCAAAAAGCTGTTCAGTTAGAAAATAGATACATGTTGAAATAAATAAAAGTTATATCTGAGAGAAAGTTCTGAAAGAAATATCGCTCTTTGAAAATAATAGCCAATGAATATAACGCTGACCGGAGATAATGAGGGAAGAACGCCTCAGCTTGAGAGCGCGCAAGATATATTAGTGGTAAAACGGTTGAGCCTATTTACCGGCCTTTAAAAAATCAAAACTTATGCGAGTTTTTTATAAAAGAAGCGTTTACTCTGCCAAAGTGAAAGGAAATAATTCTTTCGGATACAAACTTGAAGAACGGACAAATATATTAAAACCGGCATATCATATACCATACCCTGATACGCGAAAAGAGCTTCGCAGGTAACGAAACCATCAATGAATAGTATAAAAAATAGCGTCTGTTTGCGGAAAAAATCATACAGGCGAATTGGATGCTGTACACCGCCTTACGCTTCGATAAAAGGCCAAAGAAAATATGGTGGTTTTGGCGTTCATCCGGCAGGAGCGCATGGCGTTTTATCAAAGCGGTGTAGGATGTAACGCGCAAGACTGGACCACAGCGTTGATAATAATGACTGGCGGCAAAGAGGGGTATGTTAAAGAGTTAATAATAATCTAGAGGGGCTGATGCGGTTATGAGCATGGAAGTGAGTTTGCTGATTGCAGGAATTTCGTTGGCATTTGCGCTGTATTCAGGAATCTCCAATCTGAAACGCAATTCGAAGGCGGATACCCAGAAGGATACCGCCGCTATGACTATGGTGCTGGTTAAGCTGGAGAATATCACGCAAGGTATTACGGAAATCAAGTCTGAGCTGAGCGTTATGCGCAAAGATTTTCAGGAGCTGCATGATAAGGTGATTATTAACGAACAGTCTTTGAAGTCGGCGTGGCGCATGATTGACACGATTGAAAATAAGATAGCGGGAAATAATGAATAAGAGTTCAGTTTTTGGTACTTACAGTTTTTGGAATCGAAACTTCGTAAAATTAAATGTATCATGCTGCAGCATAACAAAAATATTCAATATATCGTGTCTCGGTAACGCTATAGTAGAGTACGTTATTTAAGCTGAATATATTTTTAGTATATGAGGTCTTCTTTTAGTATAATAAGATATGGCTGAGATGACGATGGGCTATGCTAATTATAATTTATGATTAACGTAAAGGATATCTGAAAATTCAGCAAATCTTTTTAATATTGAGGAGAAAATGATGTCTGTTAAGGAAAAAGAAGACCATTTTCAAAAAACGCCCCCAAATAAAATAATGTTGATAGACGGAAACAGTTTATTGTTTCGCGCTTTTTATGCTTTACCGCTGCTGAGTACTAGAGAAGGGATTTATACCAACGGAGTTTATGGTTTTATGACTATGTTTAACCGGGTCATAGAAATGGAAGCCCCTACTCATGTTATGGTAGCTTTAGATAAAGAAAGAAAATCTTTTCGCAATGAGCTATACAAAGATTACAAAGGACACAGGAGCAGCGCTCCGGAAGAATTAGCCGGACAGTTTTCTCTATTGCGGGAAGTTATGAGCGCCTCAGGAATTCCTTGGCTGGAAGCGGAAGGGTTCGAGGCTGACGATATTATAGGAACTTTGAGCGCTTGGGGCGAACAACAAGGAATGGAATGTGTTATTATTACTGGCGATGCCGATGCTTTTCAATTAGTATCTGCTAAAGTGAGCGTTTTAATGACAAAAAAAGGTATCAGTACGGTGGAATTGTTTACGCCAAAAGAAGTTAAAGAAAAATGGGAAGTGGACCCGCCTAATATGATTGATATAAAAGCGTTGATGGGGGACAATTCTGACAATATACCGGGAGTGCCCGGCATAGGACCGAAAACGGCAATAAGTTTGCTAAAACAATTTCATGATATAGAGAATCTGTATAATAATCTGGACGAATTAACAAACGCTAAATTGAAAGAAAAACTTAGTACGTATAAAGAACAAGCGTTTTTGAGTTATGATTTAGCCAAAATAGACCGCCATATAGAATTGAACTGCGAGCTGGAAAATATGCGCCGCAAAATTCCTGATGAGCAAAAACTTCGCGATTTGTACATCAGATTGGAATTTACGTCTTTACTTAAAAAATTATCTTTACCAGAAAATGATGAAAACGAAGCGCTGAGAATACCGGACCATACGGCCATAGTTTTAGAAGATCGTGAAGCGGTCGCCAAGTTAACCAGTGAGTGTATGGGTAAGGAGACCGCTGTATTTTTAGACGCTGATAATGTTCATCCTATGTGGGCAAAGGTTTCGGATGTTTTTATTGAACTGAACGAAGAAGT
>JAISDD010000161.1 GCA_031265005.1 Syntrophomonadaceae bacterium
GTTTTTCATTTTTCACATGTTTGCTATTAATCACAATAATAAACAAATTTTTCCGCAACGTCAAAGAACTGACAAAGTTTTTTAATTTTTTTAGCGTTTGTAAAAATATTTTGCTGGTAAACAATTTATTTTTCCTCGTTTATCATAATTAAACCCAGCTGAAAACTAAATTTAAACAATTTTTTAAAGATTTTTTAAACCCTATGGAAAAATTTCCCTAAAGCCAGCTAACATTGTTTCAGCAAGAAATCATCCAGTTTATTATGTTATCATTAAAGTAATATTTAATGCTTCGTATGCTGAATTTTTTTATCATTTTCAGCAGGAGTTTGAATTTACTGCTGAATGAAATAAAATATTCCATATTTATAGACCGTCTGCGGAAGCCGGCCTTTCCGCTAAGTATGACAAATTATTTTAAATTGATAAAGGAAGTGACGAAAAGGTTAAAAGCAGGTTTTACGCTTTTATCCATTTATTATGAAAAAGAAAATCATTATCATAGGCGGTGTAGCCGCAGGAGCCAGCGCTGCCGCCAGATTACGGCGACTGGATGAACAAGCGGAAATTATAATTTTGGAAAAAGGGGAATATATTTCTTTTGCCAACTGCGGATTGCCTTATTATATCGGGGGGATTATAAAACAGCGCAATCATCTTTTAGTGCAAACTCCCGCTGCCATGAGTAAACGTTTCTCTTTAGACATTCGCACCTGTAACGAAGCAACTTCCATAGATACCGCCAATCAAACCGTTGATATCACAGAAATAAACACCGGTCGCATTTATAAAGAAAATTATGATTATTTGATTATTTGCACCGGCTCTCAAGCAGTCATTCCTGAAATACCTGGCATTAACAAACATGCGGTTTTTCAAGTACGCAATATTCCGGACAGCGATTTGATCAAAAGCTATATTCAGGCCCATCTCGTCCGCCGCGCCACTATCATCGGCGGAGGAATGATCGGATTAGAGATGACGGAAATGTTGCATAATCTTAATCTGGAAATCCACATTATAGAATCTTCTCCCCAAATATTACCCTTTTTAGATCCGGAAATGGCTTCTTATTTACACCGGGAACTGAGACGCAACCATATAAAGCTGCATTTATCGGAAAAAGTGTCCGCCATTTTAGGCGCTCAAAAAGTTACCGGTCTGCAACTGAACAGCGGCGGCGTTTTAGATGTTGATATGGTTATTCTGGCTGCCGGTATTTATCCCAACAACGCTTTAGCTGAGCAAGCCGGTCTTGCTATAGGCGCTGTCGGCGGTATACAAGTTGACGAATACTTGCGCACCTCCGACCCCCACATTTATGCCGCCGGCGACGTTATACAAGTAAATCATATTGTAACCGGAGCGGAAACTTTGGCGCCTTTAGCCGGTCCCGCCAACCGTCAAGGCTGGATAGCCGCTAACAATATATGCGGAAACAAAGTGCTTTATAAGGGAGCGCAGGGAACTTCTATAATCAAATTAATTACACAAACGGCAGCCGCTACAGGCTTGAGCGAAAAAGAGCTTAAAAACACTTCTATTCCTCATCAAGCTGTTCATGTTTACCCTTTTTCTCACGCGCCATATTATCCCGGTGCCGAACAGATAGCTGTAAAACTGTTATTTAATCCGCAAAACGGTTTGCTCCTTGGGGCTCAAGGCGTAGGCGCCGACGGCGTTGATAAACGCATAGACGTTTTGGCCACTGCGTTGCGAGCCAAAATGACGGTGTTTGACTTGCAGGAACTGGAATTAGCTTATGCCCCGCCTTATTCGTCTGCCAAGGATCCCATCAATATGGCGGCTTACGTAGCAGGCAACGTTGTACTGGGATTGACAGATATCACCCACTGGCCTCAAGTGCCCGAGCAGATCAAAAACCATAACGCTTTTCTTCTGGACGTCAGAACTATTCCAGAGTATTCTCTGGGATCTGTCCAAAATGCTTATAATATCCCGCTTGATGAAATAAGAAATCGGCATCAAGAACTTCCTGAAGGTCAAACTATATTAATATACTGCGGAGTGGGGCTGAGAAGTTATATCGCTTCCCGCATTCTCACGCAGCTTGGCTACAAGGTAAAAAATATCAGCGGAGGTTATAATCTTTATAGGGCTGTTAATTCATAATTTTACAATAATAGGTAACATATAGAGCCTACAAAATTCTTTTTAATTGCTCTTATTTTATTTTTATATCATGTGGTGTAAAATAATATTATTACATAGCTATTATGCGATCAAGGAGGTAAACTATGCTGTTAGTAACGGCCAAAGTTAAGGTTAAGGAAGGCAAACAAAAAGATTTTATCGAACAAACTAAAAGTTTATTGGAAACCACCAGAAAAGAAGCCGGTAATATAAGCTACAATTTATTCAGTAAAACAGACGATGAAACCAGTTTCATATTTGTAGAAGAATGGGAATCAAACGAGGCTTTAAACGCTCACGCGAAAGCCCCCCATTTTGCAGTTTTTGGTGATGTTCTGAAAGCAATCGGCGACGGCAAGGCAGATATAAAGGTTTATACAGTCAGTTCGGTCAGATAATTGGATTCTGAACAAAGTTTAGTGTAAAATGTATAATCCCTAAAAAATTATGAACAATCTTATTGCGGAATAACTTGGGTCATGCTGAGGAGCGGCCCAGCGCTTGCCGCAACTTAAACGGCGAAGGTGGCGGTCTTAAAATATGGCCGCTGCTTTTTTATTCATATTCCCCGGAAAGCCTTTAGCGCAAAAAACCCTGCTAAAACTCGTTTTATTTATATTTCATTAAATGTTGCAATAAAAAAGTATAATCCTTTTTTCATTTCGTATACAATATACTTATGTATAGCTTGGTTTAGTTTGGCTTATACAAAATCCTTTTAAGGCTTGAAATTTATCATATTTATTACCAGACGCACCCTTTAATTAATAAGAACGGTACGATAATTTGCATGACTGATACAATTTCAGCCTAATGACCGGACGGATAAAGTATTCGGTGACCCGACAAGAGGAAAGTGCATACTGGCCGTTGTCATGTAATACGCCAAGACGCATATTGGGAAATTAAGGTAATCATAATTTAAAGGGAGGTAAACTAAAATGAACAACAAAGAGCGATTCGAATTTTTTAATGAGTATTTGAGAACCGCAACTTATCCGGTTGCCATAAAACTGTCTCCATATGATGAACTGCCTGCCAAAGTTAAAAGCGTCAATGAACTTTACCATTATCCTATAGCCGTTTGTCAGGCTATAACTGCCGCGCGCCGTTTAGGCAGGACCATAGGATTCAAAACCTCCGACCACGCTTGCGCTCTGTCTCACATATACTTAGGATTTAAAGAAAACCCTGATTTTGCCAAAAAAGGGGCTACCGTATATCCTTTGTATACAAAGGACCCTGAGGCAGGCGCTAATACCAACGCCGCCGAGCGGCATTTGGGGCTTGGAACTTTTAAAACTATGATTGTTACCGCGCTGCAAAAAGCTGATTTTGAACCTGACATCGTTATTATTTATGGAAACGCCGCGCAAATCGTAAGATGCATACAAGGCGAATTATTTAATGACGGCGGCGCTATAACTTCCAGTTTTATGGGGCGCTGTGCCTGCGGAGCTTACATTTCTTATCCTTATTTGACTAAGAAGTGCAATGTGG
>JAISDD010000011.1 GCA_031265005.1 Syntrophomonadaceae bacterium
ATAATTGCTATGCGAGCGCAATTCTAACCTATCAAATTCCAGAAATAAGAGAGGAAATCAAATATTTTGTTTTTGGCGCAGAGATAGGTAAAATGACTTTCGAAAACGGTGCCGTGATTACTAGCCCTATAAGCATGTCTGCGTTAATGTCAGAACATCTGTTACAGGATATGTCAGACGAAGAAAAAGGAACAGTTATATCAGCTTATACTAACTTATCGCAGCTATGGTCCACAGTGTTTACTGATTTGAATAGCGCGCAATTGTATGCTACTATTGCAATCCGAATCGGGGAAAACCTTCCGATAGGATCAAAATCGATTCTTGCGTTGGCATACGCAAATTGGTTCAAAGCCACACTTTTTGCTAATACAGTTTCAAAGCCAAACGAAGATTATTCAGAAGCAGCCCGCGCAGAAGCAGAGAAAAAAATTACCGAAATCAAGGATATAGGTGTCAATTTTAATTGGGAATCGCCGTACTATGCAAGCGCTTTGCTTTATGCCGGACAATATTTTGGTTTGCTTGGCGATAATGAAAGAAGCTTGGATTTATTGCTGGAAAGCGAGGCGGCTTTCATTCGGCGCGAGGAATTTACAGTAGCGCAATATCTTCTACCCAAATTAAAAGAATCATACAAGGAACTGCACCCTGTTAAAACTGCGCTCGGAGGTTTTGATCGTTGGTTTGAAGGCGAAGTGTCCCGCAGAATAAACTAGAAGAACACTTACCTCCAACAATTACAGCACACAAAAATACCGCAAGGCTTCTTTTACGCCTTGTGGTATTTAATATCCCTTTGAAACCCTTGCGTCCGTATCTCGGATTGCCTCCGCAGCAGAATTTGACTCCGCACAACATAGACCCGTCCGTCAATCCTTGTTGATGCCCGCTAACTTCTTAGCGAGTTCCTTCTTAGCCTCAATATTGCCCTGACACGCGATCATTATGCGCTGCGCCTGAGGTGATCCGGCGCCGTGCATGGATTCGGTTCTGTAGCCAACCGCGGACGAACCGAGGCACAGGTTTTCGATGAAGCGCATGAGGCGCTGCCTGTCCTCTGTGGGCACAGAAGCCACGCCTTGAAAGAATTTGTTGCACCATTCGCCGACCGTCAGTCCGGAATCCGTCGGCACTTTTTCCGTCTAACAGAAATCCTGCGCGGACGGCATGGTCACGACGAGTCCGCCGGCGATATCCTCAGCGAGCCGCACTATTTCGTAGGGGAACCTCGTAACATTCTGCTTGCACACATTCGCGAGTAACAGGTTGATCTGATAGTTGCCGGCCCTGGTCGGATATCCTTCCGAGGAACAAGCGATGCCGCAGCAGTACAGCGTCTCGTTGAGATGCGTCATCTCGATGATCTTGTCCTTGACGTGTGAAGCTTTCTGCGCGCCGTTATAGTCGGCTATAAGAGACGCCGCACCTATCAAAACGTCGCCTACGCCGACCTTGCAACCGCCGTAGGACTGCCTGTGATACCCAGCGAAGCGCTCGACCAACATGCCCGCGAAATCCCATTCCTCGCACAGGAAGACGCGATCATTCGGGATGAAGACATTGTCGAACACGACAAGAGCCTCTTGCCCGCCGAACTGCTTGTTGCCGACATCGACGTCCGCGCCCTCCTCCATTTTCCTCGTGTCGCACGACTGCCGGCCGTAGATCATGAACAGACCCGGGGCGTCGGAAGGACACGCAAATGAAACCGCATAACTCTTATCGGCCTCCGTCATGGCTATGGTCGGCATGACCAAGTGCTCGTGCGAGTTGATGGAACCGGTCTGATGAGCCTTCGCACCCCTAACGACGACGACGTCCGCGCGTTTTTCGACAATGCGCAGGAACAGGTCCGCGTCGGCCTGCTCGCTCAACGCGAGGCCTCTGTCGCCTTTGGGATCCGTCATCGCCCCGTCCACGGTCAGGTCGTTTTCCTGAACGTAGGTCAGATATTTTTTAAAGTTTTCATGATAATGCGTACCATACTTCTCATCCGTCTCATAGGTCGTTGAATATACCGCGTTGAACGCGTCCATGCCCACACAGCGCTGGAAACATGAAGCCGTCTTTTGCCCCAAGAGCCGCTGCATCTTGACCTTATTCCGCAAATCTTCTGTGTTTTGATGCAGATGGGAAAAGCGATTGACCTTTTTGCCGGTCAAATCAGAGGTCGCGGTCATCAAATCGCTGTATTCCGGATAATGCGCCAGATCATAGGTAACGGCAACGCAATTGATGGATGGACGAATCATCGGATGATCCACCCAATTATCTACCTTCTCGCCAAACAGGTATACCTTCGTGTCCAATTTCCGCAAACTTTCAACGTACTCCGCTCCTGTCATTAAAGCCATTTTCCGGATCCTCCTCGTTGATTTATTTCAAGCCCGCCACTAAATATTTTTTTGCCATGTCTATTACAAGTGCCCGTCATCTTGACCTAAGCCGCGCCGTTCTCATATTTCGTAAATTCCGAGCCGTTGCGGTACCCTTCCAGCACATACCAATACCAATGTTGAACACGACGCGGCGACACAGCATAAAATCGTTGATTGTAGTATATCACAAACGGCATGATTGGCAAGCGAAAATTCGCATCCTGGCGTAATTTAACAGTCAGTAGCTGCTTTCAAAGCATAAAGTTTGTTTTTAAGCCATATAATCTATAAATTACAAGAGAGGGGTACAGGTTTGATGATAAGCGGAAAGAGAATCTTTTTGATTTTAGCGGCTGTTTTTATCTTTTCATTTGCTGATGTAAGCTGGGCGCAGGCAGAAGTTTCAGATCTGAAAGCTAAATCTTATATATTGATAGACGCGGATTCAGGCAAAGTTTTATTGAGTAAGAATGAGCATCAGCCGTTGCCGCCAGCCAGCATGACCAAGCTCATGACCCTATTCTTAGCCTTGGAAGACGTTCAAAACGGCAAGGTCACATTACAGGACAGAGTTACGGCCAGCGATTACGCGGCCAGTATGGGGGGATCCCAAATCTATCTTGCGGCGGGGGAACAAATGACCTTTGAAGAATTACTGATCGCCATAGCCGTAGGATCGGCTAATGACGCCTGTGTCGCGGTCGCGGAATTTTTAGACGGCAGTGAAGAACGTTTTGTAGAAAGAATGAACCAGAAAGCTCAGACTTTAGGGTTACACGATACTCATTTCGTGAATAGTAACGGATTGCCGGCTCCTGACCATAGAATCAGTTCGTATGATATGGCGGTCATTGCCAAAGAAGCTATTAATGACGCTAAAGTGCTTGAATATTCAGCGGTCAAGGAATACGACCTGCGAAACGGAGCGTTCAAACTGTATAATAATAACAAATTATTGTGGCGGTATGAAGGGGCTGACGGATTAAAGACCGGCTGGACGCAAGAAGCGCAATATTGCTTGGTGTCTACCGCAAAACGCGATGGGTTGCGTTTAATAGCTGTAGTTATGGGAGTCCCTAATGTCAGCGGTCATATAAATGAATCTATGAAGCTGTATAATAACGGTTTCAGCGAATACAGCTACGTTAAGTTTTTGGACAAAAACAACGTAAGCGGACTTGTTAAAGTGGGCAAAGGTTTGGCGGAAATTGTGGAAGCAGTGGCGTCTGCCAATGGCGGAACTATAGTTTTAAAGGGAGAAGAAGGTAAGATAACCTGTGACCAGCATCTTTTGCCGTATATTGAAGCTCCGGTTTTAGCGGGCCAGAAATTAGGAGAAATGGTTATTTGCAAAGACGGCGAAATCCAGAAAAATGTTGATTTAGTAGCTGCGCAAAGTGTCCCATCCGGGGGTTGGGCGCGTGGTATTTTGAAAATGTTTGCCGAAACCTATCTTTTAAAAGGATAATTTTGGAGAAGGTTTTATCTCCTCCTTGATAGAACCCCTAAGGGTGCTGAAAAAATCTAAGGAGGAGATTTTTTTATGAATATAGATTGCAAACATATATACGATACTTTGATAATCAGGCTGGTGGGTGAGCTTGATTTGCTGGTATCAGAAAAGCTGAGAGATTTTATAGATATAAAAATAACGGAAAACAAAAGCCGCGTTTTAATACTTAATTTAGAAAAAGTTTCATTTGTAGACAGTTCCGGCTTAGGGGTTATCATAGGCCGGTATAAAAAAATATCAGCCAAAAAAGGGAAAATGTATATAGCGGGAGCGCAGCCCATGGTGGAGCAAATATTAGTGCTTTCAGGGATAAATAAGTTGATCCCGCTGTGCAGAAACGAACAGGAGATTATGGAAAATTACAGAGAGGATGGGATTTGATGAATGTAAAGAATTATGTGCAATTTGAGTTTTTCAGTTGCCCTGAAAATGTATCCTTTGCCCGTTCCTGCGCGGGAGCTTTTGCTGCCCAGCTGAACTGTACGTTAAGCGATATAGAAGAAATAAAACTGGTTGTTTCGGAAGCTGTTTCCAACAGTATCATTCATGGTTACGGTAACAAACCTAATGAAAAAATAATTGTTACGGCTTCCATAGGGTACGACAACAGTTTAGAAGTAGCGGTCGAAGATTTCGGAAAAGGGATCGAAGATATCGAGCAGGCTATGGAACCGGCTTTTTCGAGCGATGCAACCCGTATGGGAATGGGCTTTACGTTTATGAAGTCGTTTATGGACAAAGTAAGTGTTATTTCTGAGGTTGAGAAAGGAACAACTGTCCGTTTGGAACGGCGTTTCGCTTTAGCCGCGGAAGCTGACGCTTGAAAGGTGGGATTATATGTCTGCCGCTTCTGATTTTCAAAGCAACGAAGCTTTATTGCTGCGAGTTCAGCAAGGAGATGAAATGGCCCGCGAACAGGTTTATGAAAACAACGTAGGTTTGTTATATATGGTTATGGAACGGTTTAAAAATACGCTTTATGACTATGAAGACCTTTTTCAAGTTGGCTCTATCGGGCTGTTAAAAGCTATAGATAAATTTGATTTCAGCTTTGAAGTACGTTTTTCCACCTATGCGGTTCCGTTGATCGTAGGAGAAATCAAAAAATTTCTTAGGGATGACGGCGCCATAAAAATACAGAGAGGTTTAAAAGAAAAATACGGAAAAATTCGCTGGGGGAAAGAAAAATTATCGGCTGAATTGCAGAGGGAGCCTAATATTAATGAGTTAGCCGCCGCTCTTAATATGGCAAAAGAAGAAATAGTGACTGTGATGGAAGCTTGTCAGCCGCCCGCGTACATATACGATGTGCTGTCGCCTTCCGCAGACAAAAAACCATTGGTTTTGCTCGATACTTTAAGCCATGATAAACAAAACGACATATTGGAAAAATTAGCTTTAAAAGAAGCGCTGGAGCGATTGTCGCCACGGGAACAGCAAGTGCTGATAAGACGTTTTTTCCAAGATGAAAGCCAGACTGTCGTTGCTCAAGCTCTGGGTATCTCTCAAGTTCAGATTTCCCGCATAGAAAAAGCCGCTTTGCTGAAATTGAAAAACTATTTATAAACTAAGCTGTTTTCATCAAGCCGGCGTTTGGTTTGCCGCCGCTCTCAGCAAACAGGCAAATCATCTTTCTTTTGCAAACAGTTTAATTATAGCGGCCGGGCTAATTTTTAAAGTTTCTATGATGTTTTTGGCTTAGCTTATAATTTCGCCTATCCCTTGGGATTGAACAAAACTGCCATAACATAGCCAAAAACAATAGCTGCCGTAATTCCAGCCGCTGTTGCTTCAACTCCGCCGCTGAAAGCTCCTATTATCCCCTTTTCCGCTCCTTTTAAAGCTCCTTGGGCCAGCGCATTACCGAACCCTGACAGCGGTATCGCCGCCCCTTCACCAGCCCAATCCACTAAAGGCTGATACAATCCTGCTCCGCCTAATATAGTTCCGCCGGATATAAAGCCTACCAGGATATGTCCGGAAGAAACACTGCTGTTGGTTTTATCCATAACCAGTTGTCCTATCAAGCACAAACATCCCCCGATCAAAAAAGCTGTTAACAAGGAAATCATCATATTCCTCCTTCCAATTTAATATTCAATAGCCACAGCATGTGCAATGCCCGGAATACTTTCTCCCTGCCAGGAAGAAATAGGGCTCATCAAAGCGCCGGTAGCGACAAAAAGCAATTTATGAATATCTCCATCCGTTATTTTTTTCAATAAAGGCCCGCATAACATACTGGCGGAACAGCCGCAGCCGCTGGCTCCTGAATTAATCCCGGACTGCTCAAGGTCAAACAATGATACGCCACAGTCTTCATAGTTAGAATACGGTTCGATGCCCGCTTGAGAAAGCAATTTTTCCGCTATAGTTTTACCCATATTGCCTAAATCGCCTGTGACCACCAACTCATAATAACTTAAAGGCCGCTGCATATCCTGCAAATGCTGTTTAATACTGTCAACGGCGGCGGGAGCCATGGCGCTGCCCATGTCAGCCGCGTCGGTTATCCCCATATCCACAACTTTGCCTATGGTTACCGCTGTAATTTTGGGTCCGGCTGACAAACCGTCCAATACGACAGCTCCGGCCGCTGTGGCTGTCCATTGCGCAGTAGGGGGAGGTTGGGTCCCTTGTTCCGTTGGCAGGCGAAATTGTCTCTCCGCCGCATAATGATGACTGCTGGAGGCGGTCACCAAGCGCTGGATACAATCGCCGTCTATGAGCATGGAACCTATTATGAGCCCTTCAGCTATAGTGGAACATGCTCCGAATATTCCCAGCAAAGGGAGCGAAAGTTCGCGGGCGGCAAAATTACTGGCGATGGTTTGGTTAAGTAAATCACCGGCTATGAGCAACTCCATATCGCTTTCCTGATAATTTCCTTTGCTTATGGCTAACTTAATAGTTTCCCGCAGTAACTTGCTTTCAGCTTTTTCCCACGTTTCTTCCCCAAATAAATAATCATTTAACCGCCAGTCAAAATAACTCCCCCAAGGGCCTTTTCCTTCTTTAGGACCGACAATAGAAGCCCAGGAAGCGATACCTGGAGGTTTGTTAAAAACAACAGTTTGACTTCCTTTTTTTTTGTTTGTAGGCATAATAATTCTCCTTAAGCGTTTACAAAAACTTTAATTAATCCTATTAAAGCTGAAAAAACAAAACCAAACAGCAACGTAGGCCCGGCAACCGAAAAAATTTTAGCACCCACTCCGAATACATAACCCTCACGTTTAAATTCCATGGCGGAAGCTACAATAGCGTTAGCAAAGCCGGTAATAGGGACAATAGCTCCAGCTCCAGCTTTTTCTACTATTTTGTCATAAACCCCAAGACCGGTTAACAAAGCGCCTAAAAATATCATTATAACGGCTACGGCGTTACCAGCCTGAATCTTATCTAAGCCAGAAGTTAACAAATAATTGAATATTATCTGAGCTAGCAGACATATAAAACCACCGATCGTAAAAGCCCATATACAATTTTTCAGTAATTTAGGCTGAGGCTTTATTTTTTCTATTTGATTTTTATAATCCGCAATTTCAACTTGTTTTAATTCATCGTCGTTCATTTTTTGCCTCCTAGAAAATTGCGCCTTTTGTTATCCAGACGCGGATATGGTTTATTGTTGTTCTTTTTTACTTTCTTTATTCCTAAGCTAACCGTTAATTAATGAAAAATTTAATAACATCCAGGGAATCCATGTGTCTATAAAATATTTTCTGTCTTTTTTTGTAGCTTGTTTTTTAGCCGGTTTTATTCGATAATTAATTAACAAATAACGGAAAGTTTAAAATAATGGGAATAAGAAACCGGCTAAGTTTAATGGCTGATTTGATTATAAAAGGAGCGCCGGTGGCAGATATAGGCGCTGATCACGGCCAGCTGGCACTATATATTTTAGAAAAAAAATGGGCGCCTGTCGTTATTGCTACAGAACTTGGAAGTAAGCCTGGAAAAAAATTATTAATGCGGGCGGCGGAAAGTTCGCATAAAACTGATTTGCAAATTCGTTTCGGAGACGGGCTTAACGTATTAAACGCCCAGGAAGTTGCTACTGTAATTATCGCGGGGCTGGGCGGTGATACTATCGTCGATATTTTAAAAGCCGATATAGGAAAATCGTGCAGTTTTAAAAAATATATTTTGCAGCCTATGAGTAAAATCAGAACGATTCGCGTATGGTGTGCGGAGCAAGGTTGGTTGTTGACAGATGAACAGATCGTTACTGTTACTGACAGAGGGCGTGAATTTGTAATCATTACCTATGAACCAGGAGGTCAAAAATACACGCTTTCAGCATTGGAGATAGAAATCGGTCCGCTATTGCTGCAAAACTCAGATTTTAACGTCCTGGTTTATAAACAAAAAATGCTGGATAAATTTCGTGTCATTATTAACGGTTTAAAAAATACTATCCATGTGCCAGATGAAGATAAGCTTAATTATTATGAGAATTTGGCGGAAGAACTGGAGAATAGAATTTATGGAGATAACTCTTAAAGATATCGTAGATATAATGGAAAAACATTTTCCTTTGCGCTTGGCGGAAAGCTGGGATAATCCCGGTTTGCAGATCGGTTCGCTTGAAGCGCCGGTTAAACGCGCGGCAGTTGCCTTGGATGCGGATGAGTACAGTATAGATCAAGCTTTGAAACTGAAAGCTGACGTGTTGATAACGCATCATCCGCTTTTTTTTAATGGCGTAAAAAAAATAGATTACGAGCAGCCTGAAGGACGGATAATACAGAAACTAATACGTGGAGGCACCGCTGTTTATTCAGCCCACACCAATTTAGATTCCGCTCCCAACGGCTTAAATCAATACTTAGCTGAACTCATCGAGTTAGAGGATATAAAATTATTAGGCTGTCAGCAAGAAGAAACTCTATATAAATTAGTGGTTTTTGTCCCCGCAAATCATTTAGCAGCTGTCAGAGCGGCTGTACATGAAGCGGGCGCAGGACACATTGGCAATTACAGCGATTGTAGTTTTTATGCTAGAGGAACCGGTACTTTTAAGCCAATGGAAGGCGCCGCTCCTTATGCGGGCAGTGTGGGAGAATTAGAATACGCCGACGAATTCCGGTTGGAAACTATCGTCAGGAAAAACCAGATACCACAGGTAGTAAGCGCTATGCTGGCTTCCCATCCTTATGAAGAAGTGGCTTACGATTTGCTGCCTTTGGCTATTGGCGGAACTCAATATAGTTATGGCCGGCTAGGAGAATTGCAAAAGCCGGTAACTTTAGAGCAACTAGCATATATGGTGAAAAAAAAGCTTGGTATAAGCGGGCTAAAAATAGCGGGAGAGAAGGGAAAATTAATAAAAAAAGTAGGCTTAGCTTGCGGAGCCGGGAGTATTTTGCTGGATGCAGCGCTTCAGCAGGGCGTTGATGTATTTATCAGCGGAGATATTAAATATCATGAAGCTCAAGCCGGACTTAGAAAGGGAATTGCGCTTATTGACGCTGGGCATCAAGGTACGGAAGCAATTGTAGGTACCTTTTTACAGCGCTTATTGCGGCATGAGATCAGTCTTCTTAAAAGCTCTTGTCCGGTTGACGTACTGGATGCAAAACCCATTTTCATTTTTTATTGAGTTTTATACGATAATTATTTACAGAGGTCATAAAAGTTTGTCTGGAGGTTATTTATGTTTAAGTTAAATACATCTGATTTAAATGTAGGGATTAGATTGGGAAAAGATTTATTTTCCGCCGATGGTTCACTTTTACTTAAAGAAGGGACCATAATCAATAAAGATCATTTGGATAGATTCAAAAGACGCGGCATCGACGAAGTGTATATCGCGGAAGAAATTATAAACATGCCTAGAAAGAAAACAGCAGACGATACTATTCCCAATGAAAAGGTATTTGAAAAAATATATTTGGAATCGACCCATTCTGTAAAAGAATTCTTAACTAAAGCTAAATTAGGACAACCTTTAGAAGCTTCTGAAGTATTGGAAATAGTCGATACTTTATTTACCCAATTATTCGATGGCTTTAATATTTTTAAAAACATCGGTATTTTAAAAAAGAAAGACGATTATTTATTCAAACATTCTATTAATGTCGCTATACTTTGCATGTTATATGGACGCTGGGTGAATATGGACGAACATAATGTAAAACAATTAGGATTGGCTGGAGTGCTTCACGATATTGGCAAAGTTTTTATAGACGACAGAATTTTAAATAAAGACGAATCCTTGACCGACGAAGAATATAAGGAAATGAAAAAGCATGCTTTTCTGGGTTACAATTATGTAAATAAACTCGCTTGGGTCAGTAACCCTATCGCGGAAGCGGTATTGCTTCATCATGAACGTATGGACGGCAGAGGCTATCCTACTGGGGTGAAAGACTACGGAAATAATATTTTCGCTCCGATTTTAGCGGTTTGTGACGTTTATGACGCCATTACTTCTGAAAGAGTATACTCCGACAAAAGGTCGCCTTTTACCGCTGCCGATATCTTGTGGGAGGAATCTTTCGGGAAGCTGGAACCAGCAGTAACGAGTATATTTTTTAATAAGATTGCCGATTTATTGATAGGAAGTACGGTCA
>JAISDD010000053.1 GCA_031265005.1 Syntrophomonadaceae bacterium
AACATTTTTCTCGGGTAGTTGTTTATCCAGTTCTGTATCCTATGGATATCCTTTTTTGCTGCTTCTTGAAACCTATCCCTTTAGCTAAAGTTTTGATTATGAATTTGTTACACTACAGGAGGCAACAGAAGGATAAAGAAATAAGCCGCTAAAGATATGGGTGCGATACGCGCTAAACAAGATATGGAACAGACTACAGAGGGTACGGAATAGGAAATATGAGAAAGCGATACTACGTGTATATTTCGTTTCGCAACTAATATTATACATCGGAATTGCCATGAGTTCTTTTTTCTTTCTCAAAAACGGCACTTAATTATACAACACGCCGGGAATCCATTCTTCTCAGGTCAAATCCTCGGTCTCCACGATTTCTATATTTATTCGGTTTTGTGAAGGTCCCTGTTATTGAGTGCAAAAAACCGCCTAATATATTCACGAAAACGGACATTTGAAATCCGCTCCCTTAAAAAACCAAAAACCTGCATTGTTACAGGCTCTCTCTGTTCAATATCTATATTGGATAATTTAGCTGGCGGAGAGAGGGGGATTCGAACCCCCGAGACAGTTTTACCCATCTACTCGATTTCCAATCGAGCGCCTTCAGCCTAGCTCAGCCATCTCTCCATGATAACAAACACAATAACTCTAGCTATTGGCCTCTATATAAATATTATTATACTTAGTTAACTGGCGGAGAGAGTGAGATTCGAACTCACGAGGCGGTTATTAGCCACCTACTCGATTTCGAGTCGAGCGCCTTCGACCAACTCGGCCATCTCTCCTCAAATTCATAAAAAAACTACTTAGCAATTCTGAACATTCTTTTTTCAGAACTCCACCTTCAACTTGTATTTGATGATTGAGCGCCGGACACCTGGCAATATCAAATATAGAACCTGCCGCTCCGGCTTTCGCGTCTCCGGCTCCATAAACTAATTTTCCTAAACGAGCGTTAACCATAGCGCCTACGCACATTACACACGGTTCCAAAGTTACATACATCGTTAAATCACGCAAGTTCCAAGTCTGTAATTTTTGCGCCGCCATTTGCAAAGCCAGCAACTCTGCGTGAGCAGTTGCGTCTATAGTGGTTTCTTTGGCGTTAGCTGCTTTCGCTATAATATCACCATTTTTCACTAGCACGGCCCCCACCGGCACTTCTCCTGCCTGTCCAGCTTCACGGGCCAAGGCTAAGGCTATTTCCATATAATCTTCATCCCTCACAGTAAGCCTCCATTTTTGTCAGCATACCATCTTTCATATATGGAAACATTATTATGGCATCGCTTTATTCTTTCAACACCGTAAATATTGGTGCGCCCGAAGGGACTCGAACCCCCGGCACACGGTTTAGGAAACCGTTGCTCTATCCTGCTGAGCTACGGGCGCTTATCATCATTAAAATCAACACCCTCTATGTGTTTTTCACAACCCTTAAATTTAAACCAGCATAGAATGCAAATCAACTATATAAAAATATCTGGCGCGCCCGGCAGGATTCGAACCTGCGACCTCCAGATTCGTAGTCTGTTACTCTATCCAGCTGAGCCACGGGCGCACAATTAAATAATACCTTAATAAAAAATACCTGTCATAATCATTTGGTTTGTTAATACTGCTTTTTTACATGGCGGAGAGAGGGGGATTCGAACCCCCGAGACAGTTTTATCCATCTACTCGCTTAGCAGGCGAGCGCCTTCAGCCAGCTCAGCCATCTCTCCAAGCATTACAAAGCGCATAACCCAGTCTATTGACGCTTTTTCGCTTCAAGGTTCAAGACAATCAGGGTACACGCAAGACATTAGTATATTATCATTAAAAGCAATTTTTGTCGAGTTCTTAATAAATAAAAAAATCGTATTATTACATTATATTAAACTATTAAATGTATCATCTTTCGGTTTTTTTAGTCATAAATAATACTCCCAGCGTACGAGGACCGCAATGAGCGGATATGGTTCCGCTTGCTTTAGTAATGTGTATTTCTTTAAAATCCGCCAGCTTCAATACGCTGTTATAAACCATATCGATATCTTCCTGCGGCGATCCGGAATGAGTTATAAATAAGTGGTCCAGCACTAAATCAGCCCGTTTCCCAATTTTATCTTCCACATATTTAGTCAAAACTTTTTCCAAAGACCCGCGGTATTTTTTTCCCACTACCATACTGCCGCCATTTTTATTGTCCACTTCAATACACGGCTTTATGTGCAGTATATTAGCGCCAAAAGCAGTTACCGCGCTGCATCTTCCTCCCGCACTCATAAATTCTAATGTATCCAAAAGGAAACTGGCTTCTATATTTTCCCGGGCGGCTACCAATTCTTTCTGAATATCCGGCGCTTTCATGCCCGCGGCAATCATTTCTCCCGCTAAAACCACCAAATAACCAGTTCCTGCGCTCAGATTGGCAGAATCGACCGGATAAACGTTTTTATATTCTTCCGCCACTAAACAGCAGTTTTGATAAGAAGACGATAATCCTGACCCTAAGTTAATATGTATTACACTGTATCCTTCTTCCACCCAAGGTTGAAAAAAGTGCCGGTAGTCCATCGGTGTTACAGCAGCTGTCTTCGGCAGTAACCCCTGTTGTCTCCAAGCAGCATATATATCTTCGGCGGTGATTTCCAACATGTCCACATAGGTTTTTTCTCCTATTTGAATGTGGAAATTAAAAAACTGCACCCCATACTTTTCTTTTAACTCCGGCCCTATGTCACAAGTACTATCCGCGCTTAAAATTATCTTGTTCATTGGCTATCTTCTGATATTAGCGATACACGCTCTAATATGTTCAACCCGCACAACAACTCCTTTGAACCCTTTACAACTCTTCTTAAAGGTTAATTTTTATCTCCATTTTGCGTAAATTGAAATAAAATTCTATCCAGAATTATAACATACATAAAAAAATATAAAAACTACCTTTATTTTTCGGGAGTGGTTAATCTACGTTGCGTCCATTAGAAAAAGTTGATGAGCGAAAGGGGAAGCTCTGCAAATTTATGAAGGCGGGAGGTACTTTC
>JAISDD010000050.1 GCA_031265005.1 Syntrophomonadaceae bacterium
TTTTTTCAATCTCAAAGTCAAGAGGTCCTCAGAAACTATGACGAAATGTAAATCCAGTTCGCAAAATATAGTTAATTCGCTAATCGAGCATGTGGAAAACAACAGCGAAATTACTATAAAACCGGCGGCATATGGTCAAAAAAACTTATCATCCCCTCTTTCCCCCGCCATTCCCAACGAAAACGCCGCCCTCTGCTCTGATCGCTTATTTTTACTGTGGGTCAAATCATTTCGCATCGTTATTTTTGAGGCATTGATGTCAGAAATGGAAGATAAGATTTCTTTTTTTCAATATTTATCGAAAATCAATACTTTTTTTGACTGCTGCGAGCTGGAAATGTTAATTTTATACTTAGACTCGCCTGTAAATTTTCCAGCCCATGAAGAAAATTATAAAAACCATGACCACCTGTCGAATTTTTCTAAAAATTTGTTCCCCGAAATATTAACTTCCTTACCTTATGCGCTGATGCTTTTGGACAATAATTATAACATTTGCATGATTAATTTTGCCGCCTTCAATTTTATCCACAGCATTGTTCCTGACCTTTCGCACCTTTTAAAACATGACAATGTTACGCCTTTAGCCGACATATTGCCGGAATTACATGAACATTTGACCTTAATTAAAGAAAATCACGAAAAGGAACAGACTTTTTCTTTAACCTTACCAGCAGCTACCAATAATGATAAACATAAAATCATTGTCAACTGTTACCGCCTGCGTAACGATAAAGGAATTTACAGCGCGACCTTAATTATTTTAGAAAATTTATCCGATCACAAGGAAATTGAAGCTCAGCTGCGCTATATAAGTTTTCATGACCCTTTAACCAAATTGTTCAACCGAGCTTATTTTGAAGAAGAGATGAAACGTCTGGAAAGCGGCCGCTACGATCCGGTAGGCGTTATAAGCTGTGATGTGGACGGGTTAAAAGTAGTGAACGATATATTAGGGCACTCAGCTGGAGATACCTTGTTGATAGCAGTCGGCAGCATTATTCGCCGCTGTTTTCGGGACAGCGACGTAGTCGCGCGAATCGGCGGAGATGAGTTCGTGGTCTTGCTGCCCGTAAGTAACGAAGAAATAGTCAAATGCGCCATTGAAAGGTTAGAACACGCGCAGCAGAATTACAACGAAAATTTCCCTTTCAGTCCGGTAAGTATATCTTTGGGCTGGTCGATAAGAGATAACGCGCAAAGCTCTTTAAGCCAGGCATACAAAGACGCTGATTATATGATGTATCAATTTAAGCCTTGGAGCCGGGACGTATTTTCGAAAAAGTTTTTTGAACTTTATAAAAAAGTACCTGATAAAATGTATTTGAAAGACAATTCTAAAAGCATTACTTAATTTCACTAAATCCGTTTCTGGAAAAACAAAGCTTTCATAAGTAAATAAATCTACCAGCAAAAGAAAGTATTTTTAAAAGATCGGCGGTTTGTTGTTATCAGTTTTGCTTTCTATCTTATCCAAATTTTTAAGGCGGTTATTATAAAAAATAAAAATTACCCCGGCAATTACGGTTGCGGCTAAAGCTAATAACAATTTATGATACTGATGATAACCCTCTAAAAAATTATCCCAGCTGTCCCCAATGTAAACGCCGATTTTCAAAAACACCGTTACCCATACTAAGCCTCCGGGCGCCGCAAACAATAAAAATTTCCAATACGGCACTTTGCTGGCCGCGGAATAGAAAGCACTTAACTGCCGAACGCCGGGAATATAATAGCCAATAAAAATAGTAAACGATCCTAACCTCTGAAACCAAGCCTGCACTTTCTGCAAATGCTTGTCTTTCAGCCCAAAGCGTTTTAAATAAAAGTTTACCGTTGACAATCCTACTCTAGCCCCTAAGATATAGCTAACTGTCATGCCCACTATACTGCCCAGAAAACACCAAACGACTGTAGAAGCAAAATGTAATTCCCCCGCATATACCAAATATCCGCAAAACACCAGTAACAGTTCATCCGGTATCGGTATCCCTATTATGCCGCCCGCCAATAATAAAGCGATAGCCCAATAACCATAGTGAAGCACAAAACTGAACGCACCCGTTTCCATATTTAAAACCTTTCCTAAAATTCATCAAAATTTTACACGCATTGTATAAGCGCCTTTAATAGCATATAATGATTATCAAACTTGAGTTTAAAACATATATCTTTATATGTAAAACAAAAAACATAAAAAATTAATATCATGATCAAATTGAATTCAAATCTTAAAGTTTTTTATTTAACGCAACTTTTTTTATAATCATCCGATAGATAAAATATGTTCATACTTTAGGTTGAAGAACTCAAAAACTACCATTTGTTGACTAGTCCTGGCAAACATGCTTTATAAAAAACTAGAGCTTTTATTAAAATTATAAATGGAGCATTAATTGTGAAATTTTTCGTTAATCAGCCAATTAAAATTATCAGTGAATACCTTGAATTTAACGCTAATGTGGATATTGTTTCCAGTAACGATTTCACAGCTACGGTTTTTGAAATAGGAGGCGAAGCTTTTTTTCAGGGGAAGACTGTAATCATCGAAGTCGCCAACAGCGACGCCGTTTATGTGTGCGAGGCAACTGTCATTAAGGCTTTTGCCGGAAGCCGAAATTGCAGCTGTGTATTCAGTATGCCTGTTTCTTCTACCAGAATGCAGCGAAGAGAATCTGTCCGTATAAACATAAAGCTGCCGGTCGAATATTACATGGAAGAAACAGGGGAGAAACTGTATTTTGGTAAAATTATTGACCTATCAGGTAACGGGATGCAGCTGTCGTCGGAAATAAAATTAGAACTTGACGCCATACTTCATATGAAACTCGTATTAAAAAATCCAACATTTCATCAAACCATGAATGTTAAAGCCAAAATAATCCGCCAGCTCAAATCAGCTGTCGGATATCAGTACGGTTTGTCTT